>JBEGUT010000006.1:0-23054 GCA_041178745.1 Planctomycetota bacterium
TGCTTGGTGCCATCATCGACACCAAGGATCATGGATTGCAGTTTATCAAGCTGACGGGTGCTGGTGAGTTGGTCGAACAGCAAAAGAAAGATTTTGACGCATTCATTGAGTCGGTCAAACCTGCTAAGTAGTCGCTTTACGCAGTGACAACATCTGCGATCTTGAAAAGCGTTTCAATTCTTCTAAAACCGAGCCGTTCGTAAAGACGAACGGCTCCGGTATTTTGTGCAGTTACCTCTAACTGGACGCGTCGGCAACCATCGTTGCGAAAGCCCAACAGCGCTTGAGCTAACAATCCAGTTCCGAGACCTATCCCGCGATGTTCTTCAGTGACACCAACATTTTGAATGCAACCTAAACCAGCGTCGGATCGCAGTCCTTGGATTGTAGCGCAAGGCTCTGCCTCACCTGTCTCTGGATGACGGTAGACAATCAGCCAGGTTGCTGAGGGAATAAAACTATTCCTGGATGAAATCTCTTTCATCAGACGGATGCAACCATCGCGATCTCCCAAGCAGGGAAAGACGTTAGCGTCTAATTCGTAGCGAAAACTTTGCCACTTAACGACCCCGTGATCGCGGAGCCATTTCTCATTCCAAGCCTCGAAAGTGTATTGGTCGGGCAAACGAACCTGCAAATTCTGCGGGAGATCTCGCAGATCTTTCTCCATCCGGTATCGTTTGAAATAGGTAACTGCCATCGCCCATCAACTCGCGATTTGAGTAATCTACCGACCCCGGTAATGTACAGGCTGCTTACATAGCGGTCAAATTTCTGACCGTCAGAGTTAAAAGAACAAGCTACCGAGTCGTAGGATTGGGCCGGTCGTTACAGAATTAAGGGGTTATCTGGATTTAGCAATAGAGATAAACCAGATAACGGATCATGCTCAAAAGGCGGCTCCCAACCTGCTCATCAAATGCACTCGGGAGTAGAAATCACCAAAAGCTGTTCTTGGACTTGCACTGAGCGAGTTACCTAGGAATGGATAAAACGACTGCCAATGCGGCCTAGGAGTTTATGGTCTTCCGAGTTTGTAGATGAATGTACCTTAGCATTCGATTGTTCCTCGTTCTTAGTTTGTTGTTTTGAAGGATCGAATTCTTTGGGGCGAGAGATTAGTAGGCAAAGCTCTAGTCACTTTCTAAGTTCTGCAAGTGGCTTAGAATTTTGAAAATATATGATTATTTGACCTGCGAGATCAGAACCCAAATAAGTGCACCGATCAGGACTAAAGCGAGTATGGAAAGCGCTAGAAAGATGGCGATATCGCGTTTGGATTTGTTTTTCTTTTTTGAACCTTTGCTTCGCACTGCGGCGGAGGTTTTAGCAGTCGATTTACCGCCCGTATCTGCTTTGATGCCTGTAGCCAATGATTCGGCGGCGGTAGAGACCAGTCCATCCGGAATTGGTGGTACTTGGGTTGGATTAGACGGAGACAGTGACTTCTGGAAGAACTCGGGGAAAACCTCGCTAGCGGTCTGCCAAGTTCCCCAACCTTCACGCCATACCAAAGCGGACTCGCCAACACGCTTTTCTTTCAACCAATCCCAGAAGACCGCACCAACGGCTGGACCATACTGTCCTCCGCTGGGTGGCCGAACATACCACGCCGCATTGGGCGCTTCTTCAATGCATCGAGGAAGGGTGATTACTCCCAGAGGGGGTGGAGAGGTAGAAGCATTGGTGGCCATTGGCGTCTCTCCT
The DNA here is from genome assembly GCA_041178745.1 of Planctomycetota bacterium. GTDB lineage: Bacteria > Planctomycetota > Planctomycetia > Pirellulales > Pirellulaceae > JAFLCP01. The sequence goes on from JBEGUT010000006.1 coordinate 1,708, forward strand.
TTGGCCGATTCAGATCGAATGTCTCTAACCGGGAGTTTTGTTCCACTGGCGATGGTGGAGTCACCGGAAACCGATTTCGAAACGACATCGTTTTTAGTGTTTGATCTTACTTCCGTTCTTTCCTGAGAAGATTCGACTCTACCAACAACATCTTCAGTACGAGTAACTGGTCGAGAGTATTCTTCTCCCTCCTCAGGGATTCGAATCGATTGGTTGCAATTCGGACACTTGCCACGTTTGCCTGCCAAAAAATTTTTGACATGCATCGGTTCGTTGCAGTGGTGGCAAAGAAACTTCAGTCCCATCGTTTCAATTCAATTCTAGGCGTGTGCGTGATGTGAGAAAAAGATTAACGATAAGCGTTATGGCAATTGGTGCATGATGCGCCGATCTGAGCAACGGTTTGGCGAGCACCATCGGCGTTGTCTGTTTTAACAGCTTGAGCTACTGCGATAGCATCTGCAAGCATCTTATCGGAGTGGGCTCGATAGTCGGGGTCATCTGCATCAGCCATACCTTCTTGGTTGAGCACTTCAGTGTATGCCGCGAGCAATTCGCTGAAACGGAGAATCTCTTCATTGTTTTCTTTAAAAGAGTTCGCGTTCGCTGTCATCGTTTGCAAGTTCTGTGTGTAAGCCACTTCGAACAGTTGCATCATCACCGCGCGGTCGACCAGGGTCTCCCATCCCTTAGGCTCTTCAGATTCTTCGCCGGAAAGCTCAGTGCCGTTAAGTAGATCGCCCAGTTCGGCCAGCCTGCTCTTGGCTTCGTTATAGGCTTGAGTTGAACCCACTTTTGCATTAGCGGCAATTTTTGCAAAACCATCTCGAGCGAGCAACGCGGACTTCTGCCAGCGTACTTGTGATGGGTAATCAGCGATAATGCCAAAGAGAATTGTTAACTCGGTGAATTGCAATCGAGCTTCCGTGAAGCCACCCCCTGCAAACTTGCTAGGTGTTGTCACGATCTGGTCGAGACGCTGTTTCGCCTGCTTTACCTCATCCTCAAGTGTGGCAGAGGAAATCAAAGCAGCCCATCCCTCAGCTTTATCGCTTCCAGAATTTGCTTCTGTCGGAGCGGAAGATGGATTGGCTGGTTTTTGCATTGAATTGCCTACAGCCGTTTTGGTTCCGGCGTTAGCTGGGCTCTTTCCAGCACCAGCCAATTCTGCCGCTGATGGAGCTTTAGCTGGAAAGGCATCTGCTAAGTTTTCAAAGTACAGATCACTTTTCTCGCTGTTCAGTTTTGGGGCAGTTGCGCGTTTTACTTTTTTGGCGGTCTGCTGCGCAAAGATGATGGGCTGGAAAATTAAGAGTAACAGAAGCCCAGATAGTGTCATCGCTTGGTATAATCGACCCCGGCTGCGCATCATTTCATCTCCGGAAAAATTTGCTTTCGATTAGCAACCCAGATAGTGTTGAAAACAACGAGTCCGCTTCCCCCAGTTTTAACCATTGTAACCTAAAACCCTCGTGAAACTAAGAAGCAACCGATTTGTTTAGAGGGATCCCCAGCGACCATGGAGTTTCATCAAGACCGCTATCTTCTCCAGATTCAACGCACAGCGATGGCTTGTCTTTGGGAGGTGCTCTTGCGTCAGGGGGAATCGTCCACCGCCCCCGAAGTTGCGGTCGAAGCTCTCGATTTTGTTTCAAGATTGGAGGATGAGCTCTCCATTTTTAAGCCAACGAGCGAGCTTTCGCGTTTGAATCGTTGTGAGCCAGGGAAGGTTTTCGAAGTGTCCCCGCAGTTGTACGAAATGCTGCAAATCGCCCTGCAGGTTTATCAGGACACCAGGGGAGCCTTCGACATCACCGCAGCCAAGCTTACAGATGCCTGGGGATTTTCGCGAAGAAACGGGAGAAAGCCGAAACCAGAGGAAATTTTTCAGGCGTTGCAGTGTGTCGGCTCCTGCTACCTGGAACTCAATGCCGAGAGACGAAGCGTCGTGCGTCGCCGGCAAGGTCTCGCTTTAAACCCTGGTGGAATTGGCAAAGGCTTTGCGTTGGACAGGGCAGCACAATGGTTGCTTGATGCAGGGGTCGGCAACTTTCTTATCCATGGAGGCAAAAGCAGCGTTCGCGCCGCTGGCCACCGTAGACCTGATCAGGCCGAGGGCTGGCAAATTGCGATGCGAAACCCGCAAAACCAGGAGCAGGTTCTGGGGATTTTCCACTTGCGCAACCAATCGCTAGGAACAAGCGGCCACGCTCACCAATATTTTCACTATCAAGGAGAGCGATTCGGCCACATTATTGATCCGCGGTCAGGCTGGCCCGTTCAAGGAGTCGAATCGGTAACTGTCGTGGCTGGTAAAGCAGCTTTGGCGGATGCCTATGCAACAGGCATTTACGTGATGGGGCCGCAATGTTGGGACGAATTCGCAAAAAATAACCCAGATATTGGATTTTTAGCCCTACTTCCAAGCCGAAGAGCGGGAATCGTCGAAGTGAAGACCTGGAATCTAGGGCCCTGTACCTGGCGTCCCGTTTGACACGACTTTTTCCGCCACTAAAATAGAGACAGGATTGGATTTCCGACGTGCTGGTTCCGGCGATATCCCCCTAGTTGGGAGGATGATTGACCTGCTTTCGCCAGCTGTTGGTGCATGCATGTGACTTTTCACGGCATGGTTCTCTTCAGCAACTCTTGCGAGAGGTCAACGATGTTAGGATTTATTGGATACCAAGAACTACTGATCATCATGGTCATCGTGCTGATTCTATTCGGCGGGGCTAGGCTCCCATCGCTAATGCGAAATCTCGGTAAGAGTGCCGTAGAATTCAAGCGAGGTATGCGTGAAGAACCAGATGGCGAGAACTCGTCATCCGCTGACGACAAATAACGAACCTGATTTTCCATATAGGAATTTAGAATCAGAGTCGGTAAGAATCGGCGGCTAGAGGGTGTTTCAACGCTTCTGAGTGTCGTTTACGAATTGGGATGAATCATGTTTAACTTGGGCCCCAGCGAGATGGTCGTTTTCGGCATCGTCGCCATTTTGCTTTTCGGAAGCAAACTTCCCGAAGTGGCAAGAAACCTTGGGGCAAGCTATCGCGATTTCAAAAAAAGTATCGGGGATTTCCAACGCGAATTTCAGAATTGGGATCGCATGGAACCTCCTCGCAAACCCGTCGTGCGCAGCAACGAAGAGCAAGCACCCTCAAGCGTCGGCAACATTCCCAAGTTCACGCCCCCTCCAGAAGATTCTGACTCTGCATGAAATCTGCAATGCAAACTCACAAATATTGTGAGTGAACCTCAGGGCTCGATATTGATCCTAATGGCGATGATCGGACAGCGACATGGATGTTCAGTTATCTTAATTCTCGTGCTAAATCCTTTGTGCCACTTCTCTTAATCAGATGGGTTAACGAACGGCTCTTCTTTATACGGGTGATGATTTGCAAGCAATGTCAGCGGTGTGGTTGGCGACGTTAGGTTTTCGAAAGCAGCGTCAAGATCAATTTGGCAAGCTGTATCGATTCTTCCGGATTTTCTGATTGTAACGATTCTTCCGGGCCGATGATGACCACTGTTCCGGCATGGAAAGCTGCTACGTTCAATTCAGGAGAAAGTCTTTCTTCTGCATTGTCCTCTAAGTTGTGCAGTGTGTCGGCTTAAAGAGATTTCGTCGCCAACTATGTTATGCGGGGGCATTCTATGTTGCGTTTGCAATGTTTTGCTGTGTGCGGTTTCGTGTTGCTGAGTATGTTCTCCGCAGGTTGCTGTTGCATCAAAACTCACTGTGGTTCGTCAGGTTGTGGAGAGGTTTACGTTGATGAGTGGTGGAATCATCCGCCGACCGAAGATCCATGCACGACCTGCGGAGAATATGCCGGTTCCTGTGGTTGTGGAGCAAGTCATATATCGCATCATGGATGCGGTAGTCACAGTTGTTTAGGTAATGGTTGCGACAGTCACGGATGTGCCCACGGATCGTGCCTGCCGCTTTTGAACCGACTGTGTGGTCTATGGGGAATTCGATACGAAGGACCGGCACGAGTTGTTCATGGCGGATGTAGCAGTTGTGGAGAGGTAGGCTGCAGCAGTTGTGGTGGCGGCGTGGTGTCCAGTGGGGGAGGATATGTTTCCTCCGCAGGCGCTTCCTACTGCCCATCTTGTGCTGCAGGGCATGCCGGTCACAGCCATGAACATGTTGGAGGCGAGTCGATCATTGAGCATGGTACCATTCATCAGGATGCAGGTCATGATTCCGGCCATGAACCGACGCCAGCTAAGATAGAGCCGCAGGCTGAAGCCCATGCTCCAGAAGCTGGCCATTCCGCTCGGTCGACCTCGCCTGCACTTCGCAAACGAACTGCCGTCCAGCAGGCGTCTGCGGTAAAGCCCCTGCGAAGACGTTAAAATCACATTTTTGGCAGGGTTGAGACGGGTAAGATAGACACCCTTATCGGATCCAAATCATGACCAAGACCGCTTGACCAACCAAGCGGTCTGGTCTACTCTTTCACGAGCTTTGGGGTGTGGTGTAATTGGTAGCACGACAGATTCTGACTCTGTTAGTTGGGGTTCGAGTCCCTACACCCCAATTCAATAAAAAAGGCTGGCGAGACGCCAGCCTTTTTTCGTATGAGTCGAGTAATCTATCACTTAGATTTTTACTTGCCAGTAGGTAACTGTTTAAGCGGTTTGCCCTACTGAAATTGATCAATCATCGACATAGGTTTCTAGGAATCTTGCCAAGCGATAAAAATCACTGTCGGTCTCAATATAGCGAACTTTGGTAACGAGTGTCTTGGGATCGACTAAGGTTTCAAATGGAACATAGTGAAGATTAAGCTGTCCTCCGACAGAAACCATAACTCCGTTGAGTTTCTTTTCGACCAATGCCAAATAGGCGCCTACACCGATTTGAGAGCCGAGCATCACGTCGAATGCTTGGGGTTTCGCACAGCGAGACTCATAGCCTAGTTGCAAACCGGTAACTTTCCTGGTGTTTCCCGTTTTCGCTTTATATGCTTCCGCCAAAAGCTTACTTACCATGCGTCCCAAGTTGACATTGGCGATTGATATGTGTCCATGGTCATCGCGGCTGACCTCTTGCAGATACTTGACAGGTAAGTATTCGGCAAGGCCTTCTGCGAGAACGATAACACCGTAGTGGCGACCTTCGGAATCACGCTTTTGCATGACCTTAACGATGCGTTCAAGAACCTTTTCGAGGTTCATGATGGGGCGAGAGACCGTTTTACCTGTCGCTGGATCCGTGACCACTTCTTCGCTTCGCAACGCTCCGTTGATGTCTTCAACGCTCAGCACCATACATGCTTCGCCTGCGATTGCAGCGCCGTAGGATAACCAGCCTGCACTTCGTCCCATCGTTTCTGCGATGTAATAAGCTCGCCCAGCTTCAGCGTCGTAATTGAGGTTACGAATTTCACTCGCGAGTGTTTCCGCAGCAGTAAAGTAACCGAATGTAAAATCGATTCCCATGTAATCGTTGTCGATTGTTTTGGGAAGATGAACCACAGGCAACTTCTTTGAGCCGGCAGGAAGAGTGTCTTGATACATCTTGATCTTGTTGGCGGTCTTGAGCGTGTCATCACCACCAATCGAGATAAGAGCGTCCGCTCCGATCGAGCACAGGCCTTCATAGACTCGGCGAATCGGCGCAGATTTCTCGGGATCCGTTAAGTGTTCTGGAGCCGAGACACTTTTCCCAGGATTGGTGCGAGCCGTACCAATCACGATGCCCTGCGAGGTCCGGGAGTGATGGAGCATCGAGTGCTGGAACTTGAAATAATCCTCTCCTTCCACCAGCGGTTTGGCTGGTGTGTAGTCGATCAGTTTGCTGTAACCATGTTTGATGCCGACAACTTCTATACCAGCGTTGAGAAATGAAAATGCAGCCGTGGAGATTACGGCATTGGCAGCTGGCGCAGGTCCCCCTGCGAACAGCATGGCGACTCTCTTGATACCGGAAGTATTTGCAGCAGTCATGGATCCTTCTTTCTCTGCGACACTGTTGTGCTATTTAGATAACAATTCGCGCTCGACCCACTTCGTGTCGACTATCCCTTGCACGAAATCGGCATGGGAGAGGACTTGTTTGTGGAAATCGGCAGTCGTGCGAATGCCTTGTATTTCAAGTTCGGACAAGCAACGCATCATCGATTGAATCGCGTCGTTCCGGTTTTCTTTAAGAACGATCAGCTTACCGATCATCGAATCGTAATACGGGGGAACGACATATCCGGCAGAAACGTGTGAGTCAAAACGTACTCCGAAGCCGCCAGGTATGAAAATCTTTTCGATCTTTCCCGGGCAAGGTTGGAAGTTTCGACTTGGATCTTCTGCGTTGATACGACATTCAATTGCGTGGCCGCGTGGGACAATATCAGCTTGAGTAAACGGCAGCGGTTTTCCTGAGGCCACAGAAATCTGTGTTTTGATCAAGTCGATGCCTGTAACCATTTCCGTTACAGGATGTTCGACTTGAATTCGAGCATTGACTTCGATGAAGTAGAACCGATTCTCTTGGTCCACGATGAATTCGACGGTACCGGCGTTGGTGTATCCAGCCGCCTTCACCAATCGCACTGCCGCCTCGCATAGTTCCTTGCGAGCCTGCTCGGGCAACCGTGGAGATGGGCTCTCTTCGATCAATTTTTGGTGACGACGCTGAACCGAGCAGTCGCGTTCGTGCAAATGGCACACGTTACCGAAATGGTCAGCGATAATTTGGACTTCAACATGTCTAGGCTTATCGATGAAGCGTTCGAGATAGACACCGCCGTTTCCGAAAGCAGCCTTCGCTTCATTCTGCGCTTGCTCCAAGGCCGCTTTGAGAGCGAGTTCATTGGCGGCAACTCGCATCCCTTTGCCACCGCCACCTGCGGTCGCCTTAATCAATACCGGATAACCGATAAGTCGAGCAACTTTGATCGCTTCCTCTTCGTTTTCGATCAATCCATCGCTGCCAGGAACCACTGGGACGTTGGCGATTTTCGCCATTTGACGTGCTTGGTTTTTGTCTCCCAGTTTCTCCATCGCTTCCGGAGTTGGGCCGATAAAATCGATGTTGCAAGAACGACAAACCTCGTTGAAATGGCTATTTTCGCTGAGGAACCCATAGCCAGGGTGAATCGCATCTACGTTGCCGATCTCAGCAGCACTGATGATTTGGTCAATCTTCAAGTAGCTATCGACCGAACGCGACGGTCCTATGCAGAAGGCTTGATTCGCAAACCTTACGTACGGTGCGTCACGATCCGCTTCGCTGTATACGACCACCGTTTCGATGCCAAGTTCCCGACAAGCTCGTTGGACTCGCAGCGCAATTTCGCCACGGTTTGCAATTAAAATTCTGTTATACATGAATCTTGTTTATCCGCGGGTGTCGATTTTGAACAGCGGCTTTCCGAAATCAACCGGCTCCTCATTGCCACATAAAATCTCGACTACTTTCCCGCGAACTTCAGCAGGAATTTCATTAAAGACTTTCATCGCTTCGATGATGCACACTGTTGTTTCGGGAGTGATCGACTGGCCGACTTTCACAAATGATTCGGCTTTGGGGTTGGGACGCAAATAAAGAGTTCCGACCATTGGCGACTTGATCGTTACGATGTGAGGGCCATCTACGGCAGCCGCAGTCTTCTCAGCGGAAGCGCTTGGTGCTGGAGCAGGCTGGGCGACGACGGGCGCTGGTGCATAGGCAGCTGGCATCATTGCAGGGGCCTGCATTACAGGAACTTCCTCGACGCCTCTGCAAAGTCGAATGCGTTGACGCGAATGTCGCAAATCGATTTCCCGCAGGTCATGTTCCTTCATCAATTCGACAAGTCGCCGAATGCGCTCGACGCTGAAAACATCTTCAGCCCCGCCTTCTTGACCTTGATTTTCTACCGAATCTGCCATTCCTGTCGCTCCCAAATCAATAGGCTTTCTCGTCAGCAGTCGTGCGGGTCACGCCTGTAACGATTACTGCCAACATGGTGTCGTCATAGATTCTAAATCTTTTGGCAAGCTCGAGAGGACTCGATTGCCATCTTTGGTGACCAATACATCGTCTTCAATTCTCACTCCGCCCCAGCCTGGAATATAAATCCCCGGCTCAACGGTGACTACCATACCTGCCGCCAATGGCCTTTTCTGCTCGGCTCCCATACGGGGGGATTCATGGACCTGAAGCCCGATTCCGTGCCCCAAGGCATGTCCAAAATACTTTCCAAAACCAGCCTTTTCGATCACGCTGCGGCCGGCTCGGTCAACCTCGCAGACAGGCACACCAGGCCCAATCGCCTCAATCGCGGCTAGATTCGCTTCAAGAACCGTCTGATAGACTCTCTCAAATTTGGGGGGGATTTTATCGGTGACCAGAACTCGGGTCAAGTCGCTGATGTAGAGCCCTTCCTGAGCACCCCAGTCGATCAAAACAAAAGGTTCGCTACCGATTTTGGCCATGGTCGGAGTTCCATGTGGCAAGGCAGCCCTGGGGCCTACACCCACGATTGGCTTAAAGCTGCAACCCGTCCCACCCATGGCCCTGATCTGGTTTTCCAGCTGATGGGCAACGTCTCGCTCGGTATGTTCACCCCGAAGTCCTGCTTGAACGACCATGAAGGCCCGTTCAGCCATCATGACGGCTCGTTCCAAGCGAGCTATTTCTTCCTTGTCTTTGATTTCCCTCAGCCCCTCGACCAAGCCATGGCATCCAGTCACCGAACTTTTCGAAAGCCGAGATTGCAGAAGTTCATAGGCAAACATCGCCAAGTGATGGGACTCGACAAACAAATTGTGGCATTTAAACTTCGCGGCAGCATCCGCTGTTGCTTCGAGCAATGTCACATGCGGTGGACGAATGAAGACGTTTACGCCCGTGCACTCAGCCTGAATTTGTTCTTCGTAACGAGGGTCGCTCAAAAGCAGGCATTCCCCTTTGTGTAACAGCAGGTAGGTGCTATCGCCAGTGAAACCCGTAAGATAGGTCACGTTAGGGGCGTGAGATACAAGAAAGGTCTCAATTTGGTTTTGTTTCAATAGGCGAATCAGTCGTTGACGACGTCGAGCGAAATCAAAACTCATGAGCAATTCCCTCAAGATAATAATAACCTAAGCCAAGTTGTAATACGCGTACGACGAATTAACAACGGCGTTCGCATCAATGGATCGGGAGTATCATCAAATGTCCGCTACGCCAAGCTACCGGGAAACAACCTCGGACACGTTCGATCAAGATGTTTTTGAAGCAAGTCTTGATAAAATTGTCATCGTGGATTTCTATGCGGATTGGTGCCAGCCTTGCCGAATGCTCGATCCCATCCTTAAAGAAGTCGTCGCCGAAATTCCGGAAAAATTTTCACTCGTCAAGGCGAACACAGAGATTCTGCAAAATCATGCGGAAGCATTTTCTGTCAGTTCCATTCCTGTTCTCTTTGCGATTTCGAAGAAGTCGGTCATCGACCGCGTCGAAGGTCTACTGACTAAAGCCGACCTGCAACAATGGCTTCAAGGATTGCTAATCGGCAAAAGCTTGCAGGAGGCCTCCGAAAAGGAAGAAAGCAATCCTATCGAAGCGATCAGCATCTACGAAAAACTGCTCGCCGAAAATCCGCGTGCAAGCGAGATCAAGCTAGCCCTCATGAGAGCTCAATACAAAGCTGGTTGGTTCGATAAAGTCGAAGAGCAATTGAGCGAATTGGAGAAAAGAGGCTTTTTGGAACCGGAAGCACAGCGAATAAAATCGCAGTTGAATTTAGCCAAGGCAGGCAGTGCCGATCCCGCGGAACTTAAACAGAAAATCTCTTATAATCCGAAAGATTTCGATGCACGAATAAAACTCGCTCGCCTCTACGCTCAAATGACAGAGTACGAGTCTGCTTTGGCCACCGCGCTGGAGGTGGTACAACTGGATCGATCCCAGTTCCGCAAAGAAGCACAAGAGTTGATGCTCGATATCTTTCGCGTTTTGCCAACAGATAGCGAGTTGCTCGGGGAATATCGTCGCAAGCTAGCTTCGGCTTTGTGGTAAACGATATTCGATTGTCAGAAGACTGCTATGAAGCGTCACTGATTCTTCGAAGGCTAAGCGGCTTTTGGGATGCTAGTGGTCACGCAGTTGGCATCGCACAGCTTAGACCGCATCAACAACAACGGCCGCTTTATCATATGTATTCAATTAAAGCCTGTAGCGAGCAAGGCTTTGGTCGCGGCAACAATATCGGCTTGACGCATCAAGGATTCTCCAACCAGCATCGCTGCGATTCCATTTTGATATAGCATCGCCGCTTCACTGCTTGATGCGATACCACTTTCCGCGACAACGATTCGATCCTTAGGAATTTTATTTCTCAGTCGCACGACATGCTGGAGATCGACCTCGAAGGTGCGTAGATCTCTATTGTTAACACCAATTAATTCGCAACCGGTATCCAGAACATGTTGAAGGTTCTCTTCATCATACAACTCGATGAGAGCATGCAATCCCAATGAACTTGCATATTGATAAAGGTCGTGTAACTCATTGGCCGTGAGACATTCGGCGATCAACAATACGGCATCCGCTCCCGCTACTCGAGCTTCTAAAATCTGATAGCGATCGAGAATAAACTCTTTTCTAAGGATAGGGATCTCTACTGCTTGTCTCACGGCGGACAGATATGCCAAACTTCCTTGGAAGTATTGTTCATCGGTCAAGACGCTCAAGCAGCTTGCACCTGCTTCTTGATAGGCTTTGGCAATCTCTACCGGATTGAAGTCAGCGCGAATAAGTCCTTTCGATGGGCTCGCTTTTTTTACCTCGGCGATCAGGCGGATGTTGCCCGGTTGCTTTAGTGGTGATAGGAAGCTGCGAAGAGGTAGAGCGTCCACTAATCTTGCTTGAAGATTTTCGAAGCTGCAAAGGTTTTTTGCAGCGGCAATTTCTTGTCGCTTGGTCGCTACGATTTTGTCGAGAATTGTTGCCGCCATGGGATGTCGTTTTTAGTGCTTAAAATGTCGTCTGCCCGTAAAAATCATCGGCATACGATGGCGATTGCAGGCTGCGATTACTTCGTCATCACGTTTCGATCCGCCGGGTTGAATAATCGCAACAATTCCAGCTGTAGCGGCTCGTTCGATGGAGTCGGGAAAAGGAAAGAATGCGTCAGAAGCCAAGACGCTTCCAGCGACTCGGTCGCCCGCTTTATCAATCGCTATCTCGACACTATCCACACGGCTCATTTGCCCGGCACCCACACCGATCAATGCGGTATCTTTGGCAAGAACAATCGCATTGGATTTCACATGTCGGACCATTTCCCATCCAAACGCGATATCGTCCCACAATTCATCAGCCACCGCGACGTTGGTCACGGTGTTCCACTGCAGGGGCGATGGCGGGAGAACATCGGCTTCTTGCACGAGAACGCCACCGTTGACAAAACGGAAGGAAAGTTCGCGTTCTTGGGGGGACAAAAAACCAACTTGCATGAGCCGTATGCTGTCTCGCCATTTGGGTTTCGATGTCAGTATACCAACGGCGCTAGCTTCGAAGTCCGGCGCGACAATCGCTTCAATGAAGCGGCCCGGCTCCACCAATACTTCGGCCGTTTCCTCGTCCACTGTGGTATTAAAGCCGAGGACGGCGCCAAACGCGCTCACTGGATCGCCATCCAACGCTTTGCGAGTTGCCAAGGATTGGCGATGCGATGCTGCTGCACCGCAAGGATTATTGTGTTTGATCACCGCGCAAGCAGGTTGCGAAAAAGCTCGAACGATGGAAAGGGCTGAGTCGAGATCAAGTAAGTTGTTGTAGGAAAGTTCTTTGCCGCTCACTTGTCGAGCGTTGACCAGACCTGCTCCTCGGCTTTTTGATACCTGGTACACGGCCGCTTTCTGGTGCGGATTTTCTCCATAGCGCAGTTGCGATTTCCGTTCCATGGAGATCGTAATCGATGAGGGGAAATCGCCCGTCCAGGTATCGCCCCGCAAGTACTCGGTGATCGCGCTGTCGTAACTGCTGGTCATCGCAAAGGCATCGATGGCCAAACGCTTTCGCGTCGCCAATGTTGTGCATCCGTTGATGTCGATTTCATCGAGCACCGATGCGTACTGTTCTGGATTTGTAACAACGGTAATGAATTCGTGATTCTTCGCGGCGGCTCGTATCAAGCTAGGTCCACCGATATCGATTTGCTCAATCGCCTCCTGCCTTGTCGTTCCACGTTTGGCAATAGTTGATTCGAAGGGATAGAGGTTTACCACAACCAGTTCGATGCTGGAAATGTCTAACGACTGCATCGCTTGCAGATCTTCAAGTTCATTCCGACGAGCGAGGATCCCGCCGAAGATCTTGGGGTGAAGTGTCTTCACGCGACCATGCATGACTTCTGGGAAGTTGGTGTACTGCGAGACATCGGTAACTTCAATTCCGCGGGCTCGCAGGAATTCCGCAGTGCCTCCGGTGCTCAGGATATGCACGCCTGCTTTCTGCAGTCCCAATCCAAGTTCGGCCAAGCCTGTCTTGTCGCTCACGCTGATCAACGCTCGACGAATCGGCAAAGAATCACTCACTGGCCAAGCCTCAATAAATAGATCCGGGGCATTAGGAAAGTCGGCAGATGGTTCTCGTTCGCCGGCCACGCAATCGTGAAAGGTAAACTGTCCAGCAAGACAAGTAAAGCCAACAACGGTCGCAGCACACGGGCGATTCTCTGATCCATCTCGATCCGCATGGTGTAAACGGCAGAGAGCGAGTCGTCAAGATGTCATAAAAGCAACAGGCCGCCCAAGTACCAAGCTTATTCTAAGTACCGGATGGCGAGTCCAGAGGCCTCAATGCCGCATCTTACGCTAAGGGATTAATCTGCCTGTAGTTCGAATAGCGAGGCACTTCTAAACCACATATTGCTAAGCGTTAGATTCCGCCTCTTAGGCGAGTTCTAAGGTTCAAAGTTCCGCTCAATCTTTGGAGGAGGCCTTCCGTCATCCGATTTTCTAAGATCAGTTGCCTCCGAAAGGATCGTCTCCAGCTGGAGCGTTCATGCCTGCATCTGGCTTTTCTTCGCCAGCATCTGTGGACGAACCACCAAACGGATCGCTTCCGTCACCCTCGGCCGGTTCGGCAGCTTTCGGAGCAGGCTCGGCCTTAGGCTTTGCCTTTCCATCGGCTGCTTCAGGAGGAGCGAGGCTTTCGTGAATCAGCGGAGAGTTAAGCCCCTTCTGCGCGAAGCACTGAAGCGTTCCACTATCGGAAACAAGATAAATTCTATCCGTAACCGCATTGGACAAGCTGTGACGAAGATTATCACCTGCCATACCGAGTACTTTGCCAGTGTCTTTTTCGATAGCTACCAACTTGCCAGAAATAGAGCGAATGTAGACACGATCATTGGAAACAGCCAAGACCTGCTCCGCTAGACTAACTGTTGATTCCCAACCAGGTAGTAGATTTCCTGTCAACGCATGGTAGCCGCGAACGTGGCCCGCATCGGTCACGACAAAAATCGCATCTTGGGCAGCCAACGGTTTTTCATAAAGCACGGCGCTGGTGCTTGTCATCCAAGTAATGCCACTTCCTGGCTTAACGCTGAAAATCTCTCCGCTCCGCGAGCAGACGATAAAACTGTCCTTGTACGCGATGGGAGCGCAGATGATTTGGGTTTGAGCTTCAAGACGCGTTAAAGGAGAAGGACTAAGAGGTTCTTCACGATCACTTCTTCCACGTGGCTTGATACCTAGAGGTGCAGAGAAAAAGTAGGCATAACGAGGTTCAGCGGGTACCGCGAAGGTGTTGGTTTCCCGATTGATTGCTGTTGGGATCATCGATCTACCAGCAAACACAAATCGCCATGGTTCAACGTAAGGGGCATCGAGTTCATAACTAAGCAAACGACCATTTACTGTTGGAATATATACACGATTGTTCCATTCAAATGCTGCTGCACCTGGTGCTGCTTCGCTACGAAATGATTTGATAATTTTGCCCGTTGTAGCTTCAAGAGCATAGATCGTCGATCCATTCGTAACGATGACGTGTTTGTCATTCATAAAGGCAGGAAATGTGGGCATAGAGTACTCACCCACGGTCGCACTCCACATCGCTTGGCCCGATTCAGCATCGAGGACTTCGATGCCACCATCGGATGAAGTGACCAATAAGAAGATCGTTGGTGCCTTGCGTTCGCTGACAACAGGTTTTAATCCAGCATACTTGAGACGTTTCACAAGCATGTCAGCTTGCGCTTTCGCGCCTTCAATGCCGATAGGTTTTCCATCTGCACCCAAAGTTGTTGTATCGATAACGACAGTTTTTCCTGTCGCTGCAACTTCGATTGTTGTTTTGGCAGGCAGGCCGCTTTGCCAAATACTAATGGTCGAGCGACTTGGCTCAAAACGGCTCTGCTGTAAGGCGCCAGACCATTTCAGTTCTAGGCCCAAACGTGCGGCTTCCGGTTGAGGCACTTGGCCGAATCCCAAGGAAGCAGTCAGAAGAAGGGCCGAGACCCAAATCCAGCCGAAAATGTTGCGTGACATAGCCATCATGCTGACCTGAAGAATTCCAGGAATAGTAAAAAGCGGCGCTGTGAAACCTTGAGTTGACCGAGAATCCAATAGCTGGCTCTCGCAGTCGACCACCTTCAAATATAATTACCGCCGGGCCCTGGAGCGAGTGAAATTCTTCCCTAGTTCCTACATCTTTCGCAATACGCCAGTTCGTAAAAACCGGCCTAATCTTGGCCATAGGGGCTCTCTGCTGGCAAATTAATTGCCTTTATTCTCTTCACTTGTTGAACTGTCGGTGCTAGCTCGGTACGCTACCTACGGTTTCTCGGGGATATCCGTCCCCTAAACGAGTTTCCGAAAGAACTCCATCCTTTTTCCCGCCTCTCAGGTTTCTGCGAGTTTCCAACCTTATGAGCTCATCTAAAGATCCACAAGCTACGAATTCTGCGATTGTTCCCAATGCGAACCGCCTACTATGGGCGGGTTTCATGGCAATTCTTGCTGCCGGTGTAGGCTTCGCTATCCGTGGGGGGATCCTGGATAACTGGAAAGAAGCATTTAGTTTCAACGATCAACAGCTTGGCTCGATCACCGGTGCAGGTCTCTCCGGATTCTGCTTTGGAATCATAATAGGGGGACTAGTCGTTGACAAAATCGGCTATGGAAAGCTTGTTATCCTAGCGTTGCTTGGTCACATTCTATCTGCTTTCGTTACCTTTGGTGCTGGCACGGGTGTTGGTACACCGTACGACATGCTGTTCTGGGGCAGCTTTATTTTCGCGTACGCCAACGGCACGTTGGAAGCAGTGGCCAATCCGCTTGTTGCGACGATTTTTCCCAAAAACCGAACTCACTATCTAAATATTCTGCATGCGAGTTGGCCGGCAGGTCTCGTTCTAGGTTCCGCCCTAGGCTGGCTGTTGGATGACCAACTCAAGTGGGCTTGGCAATATCAGCTCGCCCTGTACTTGGTTCCAACGGCGATCTACGCTCTGATGTTCTTTGGACAGTACTTTCCGAAGTCTGAGGCAGCTGCAGCGGGAACAAGTTTCTCCGAAATGTACAAGTCGGTCGGGATTCTAGGTTCTTTGGTTGCTTGCTATCTGCTCTCTTTGTTCCTTGGTGACATCCTGAAAGGCTTGGTTCCCGAATACGCGAATCTAATTGGATACGTTATCGGTGGTGCCCTGGTAATTGCTGCCGGTGTGCTCACGAAGTTCTCTGTAGGTTCTGTTGTCCTATTCATATTGTTTGTTACTCATGCCTTGGTGGGATCGGTTGAGTTAGGTACCGACTCGTGGATTCAAAATATCACAGGCA
The DNA here is from genome assembly GCA_041178745.1 of Planctomycetota bacterium. Lineage (GTDB taxonomy): Bacteria > Planctomycetota > Planctomycetia > Pirellulales > Pirellulaceae > JAFLCP01. Next base: position 17,479 of record JBEGUT010000006.1, read on the forward strand.
ATCTCTTCAGTTCAGAACAAGGGAAATACTTATTCCTTTGGACCTCTGCGATTATGTTTGGCTTGCGTTTCTGCGCTCATTGGATTGAAGAGAATCTGAAGATCAAACCGATGATGCTACTGTTCATATCTTCTGTCATTGCATGCATCGGGCTAAATCTTGCCAGCACGATGACGAGCTTCACCATGGCACTTGTTGCCTTGGGTATTTACGCAGTTGGTAAAACATTCTTCTGGCCGACAATGCTCGCAGTGGTCGGCGACCGGTATCCCAAGTCCGGCGCAGTCGCAATGTCGATTATGGGCGGCGTAGGCATGTTGTCTGCTGGTTTGATCGGCGGTCCTGGACTTGGCTACTGCAAGGATCGTTTTGCAGGTGCTGCACTCGTACAGACCGATGCAAAATTAGCGGAAGAGTACAAAGCTGAATCTCCGAGTCGTTTCCTCAATATCGAGGCGACGTCGGTTTATGGTCTTAACGGCAAAGCGGTTGAAGAAGCCCGCAAAATCAAGCCTCAAGACCGAAATGATGTTCAGGGCAAGCTAGTTGCTGCGAGCGAACAGGGAGATCGAAAAACCTTAAGTGTTGACTCTGTCATACCGGCAACCATGGCAGTCATCTACCTCGCGCTCATGGGATACTTCAAGAGTATTGGTGGATACCGACCGCTACGTATCGACGAGGAAGTATAACAGAGTGCTTCTTGCCGAAGTCGCTGGTAGCTCACCTCGAACTGTGGTAATTGACGAGCCGAATACTATCAAAGTGCGGAGTCAAACCCATCAGCCTTAGCTACCTTTGGTAGCCAAAGAATTCTTGACCGATTGGGATTTCCTATACGAAGATCCCAATCGGTTTTTTTATGCAACGACGATTATTCCGGCTTTCAACTCTTCTGCCAAAGGTTTGCCCCATACCTCGCCGAATGTTAGGCTGAGGACTTCGCTTAACAGAATTGGTCAAGTATTGGGGTTCACTCATTCCCCCCGGGACGAAATATCCATGGAAAAATTTTCCCGCTATCAACAGTCGGTTATCAAAAATTACTATCGAAATCGCGAAGGTATAGCAGTCCAACGCGTTCAGGAATTGGTGACGGAACTGTATTTGGCAGAAGGAAAAAAGCGAATTAAAGTTTGGGAACAATTGCGGCCCCATCTACAGTCCATTGGCTTGACCGAAAAACAGATCGAGCATCTCGAGAAAGAAGATCGACCTGAAATGGTAGCCAAGTTGATCACTGATAAAATCTGATAGAATCGGTCTTTTGACATGGGCCCAAATATGGCTCATTACCAAACCTGATTTCATCGAGTGCATTCAATGGGTTCACGTTCCAATTATTGGAAGTTTGCCATGGCCGGAGAGTTTGTCTTCGGCCGCGGTTGTTTAGAGGCGGCAGCTTCTTTCTGCGAACGTTCAAACTTCAGCAGAGTTCTAATTGTCGCTGATAAAAATCTTGCAGCCGCAGGGCTCTCTGGAAAATTGCTTGATTCCTTCGCCGGCTCGAAAGTGCAATGCCAAGTCTTTGACGAGGGTGAAGCCGAACCCTCACTGCTAGTCCTCGATAAAGCAGTAGCCCTGGGTAAGCAATTCAAGCCGGAAGCGATCATCGGCTTTGGTGGCGGAAGCAATATCGATGTCGCCAAAGCTACTGCGTTGATACTGCGGTATGGCGGTCATCTTTCAGAATATTTTGGATTCGATAAGGTTCCAGGCCCAGTGCTCCCGCTGATCGCTATTCCCACGACAGCTGGCACCGGAAGCGAAGTGTCACACTCAGCTGTGCTAACCGATCCGGTAGCGAAAATTAAGGTAAGCACTCTAAGCGGTTATCTTCGCCCCCGGTTGGCCGTCGTTGATCCTTCGTTGACCGATACCTGCCCCGCTCATGTTACAGCTCACAGCGGTATCGATGCTCTCGTGCACGCGATCGAAGGCTACACGGCACGAAGATGGTCCGATATGCATCTAGCCGACCCTCAAGCTCGCGCCTACGAGGGATCGCATCCGCTAGGACAGCTGCTCGCCTTGGAAGCAATTCGACTCATCGGCAAAAACCTTCAAACTGCCGTCCAGCAGCCCAACAATCAAGGCGCGAGGGATGCAATGGCTCTGGCTGCCAGCTACGCAGGCATGGCATTCTCTAATTGCGGAGTCGCTCTGGTTCATGCTCTAGAGTACCCACTCGGTGCGACGGTTCATTGCAGTCATGGCGAAGGTAACGGATTGCTCCTACCGCACGTGTTGGAATACAACCTTCCTACAAGAATACCTGAAATCGCGGAAATCGGTCGAGCACTCGACGCAGTAGATCGTCAGGCGAGCGTTTCTGAACAATCTCAGCAAACGATTGTCGCGATCCGCGCATTGCAGAAGTCGATTGGCATCCGTCAAAAATTGCGCGATTTAGGAGTTCAACAGTCGAGTTTGCCAGACATGGCTAACAAATCGTTCCAAATCAAACGTCTGATGGATCTCAATCCTCGCTCTCCTTCTGAAGCAGATCTGCTAGCGATCCTAACCAGCGCTTACTGATGCAGTCAACTCACCACGAGAAATAGCTGCGTCCTAATCGCCCCCATGCTTAAGCTTTTTTTAACCTAGCTCCTAGCTCCTAGCTCCTCGTACCTACTGCTCCGGTCCAATCTCACGTAACGGTGAAAATCTTAAGTAATTCAGATGTCGATAAAGTTCGCTGCGCATCAACAGTTCTGAATGGGTCCCGATATCGAGGATCGAGTGGTTGTGAACCAGCACCACTTGGTCTGCTGATCGCAAAGTCGTAAGACGTTTTGGCAGAACTACCACAAGCGCACCGGTATCCGCTAAGTTGCGAATCGCAGCAGTGGTTGCTACTTCTATTGGCGCAGTGACCGGCAATTCGGGTTCTTCAGCAACCACAAGGGCAGGAGAACGCAAAAGTGCCCTGGCTAGGCCAAGTCGAAATCTCAGATCGGGTTGAAGTCGATCGGCTTCTGATGTGACGAGCGTCGAAAGCCCATTTTCAAATTGTTGGGTCGCTTCATAGGCGTTCATTGCACGGACCGCATCGGTCAATTCAGCCATATCGCAGTGAGTTAGTCCGGCGCGAAGATTATCTTCAATCGTCCCTTGCAACAGAGGGCCATTGGTAGACACCCAAACACATTTCTTTGGGAAGTCTTCTGGATCGATATCGGTGACGAGATCTTCATCGAAAAGCATTCGACCACTCAGCGGTCGGCCGAATCCCAAAAGCAACTCGGCGAGCGCTTTTCCTTCCACCGCACGGCTAGAAATAATTGCGACAACTTCTCTAGGTCTTAGTTCCAGAGATATGTCATGCAGCAAGCGTTCGCCTTTGCTGTCTTCGAGCGTTACATGATTGAGCATCAAGCGATCGGTAAGAGATAATCCATCTTTTTTCGCTATCGGGGATTTTAACGGCAGAGGTGCGGGGCGATTAAGAAAGTCCAAGATTTCAGCAGCCGACTTACGAGCTAACGGTACACTGCTCTTTTGCCGCAATAGTCGAATCAATGAAATCGCTGCACCCGCGATCGCTAGACCTAAAGTAATCGCTGCAGCAAGCGAGAATTCCTGCTTTCGATCAATCAACTGTACTCCCATGACCACACTGAAAAATGCGACTAACAACGCAGTGATAAATATCAACAGCGGGGTTTTCCACGAGTGCAGTGATGTCAACGATGCTGAGGCGGAATAGAAATTCTTGATCTCCTCGCTCAGTAACTCATGGGCTGATTCTTTCGAACGCACTGTCGAAAGCAATGCGATGTTTTGAGAAACCTGTCCCAACTGCTGCTCTTGCTGCAAAACTTTCCTTTGAAGAGAAGGTGCTTGGCGCTTATGGCGATTGGAGGCCCACACGAATACTTGACCCAGTAACGCAAGGCTAATGACAGCCATGAGAGCTACCCAGAAATTCATCATCGCAGCGATCGTTAAAAATAGAATCGCTTGCAGCAAAAGCCGTGGCCATGACTTACACCAAGCAAATAAGGCTGAGCGAATACTGGGTACATGACTCTGGTACCATTGAGCAATCATCGCATTTTGTCCAGAAACTCCATGACTCACTGCGAGCTCTTCATTCTTTGTCGCGGCCTGCTTGTAACACGCGATGGCAACATCGATCGCAAAGCGATAAGCCGAGCGATAAAAGAAAGCGAGCAGAAATGAGTAGATCAGTGTCAGTATCAAACCCGCAGAAACAAATCCAACGACTAGTTGCAATTCACTTCTTTCACCGAACCACCGATCGACTGGAATAGTTAGAAATGGTCCGAGTTGCAAAAGCTTGGGAGCTTCAAGACCTCGCGGCGATGCCAAAATTTGAAGGACAAAACCAATTAGAATTAGCAGCAGCGGAGGAATGATTGCTGTAAGAATCCCCGGGACCATCAGTGAGGGCTGATACCTAGAGACACCTAGCCGAGATTCCAAGGCACGTAAAGGATCTTTGGAAATCAACGCCTTATCTCCTTAACAAGCCACTACGCGGCAACCGTTATTTCGCTCCCTCAACCAATCGAATTAACACTCCATATCCAAACGACTAGACCGCCTTCATTGTAAGGCTAGAGGATATCTGAAGGAAACAATGATCGCTAAGGAATCTCGGCGGAAGTTTCGCCAAAATCTCCTATGCCAAATCCCGTTCTTCGAAGAACAGCAATGCGACAAACATCGCTAGGGCTACATAGAGACCTGTGTAGACTAAGTTTCCGCAAAGTAGCGAGAACGGAATCGCATTGTTGGCATCAATTGCCGCTTGCATCGAGAAATGGTCCAAAATTGGAATTACAACAGCGATTAATTGAGCAACAAACCGAACGATTTCAAATTGCTGATCTGAACTGCCTACCAGTGTAGGAGTAAGATTCCCTACCAAGTAAATGCCAAAGCAAACGGCAAAGTTCGCCAATTGTGGAAGTCGGGTCGACACGGCAACGCTGATTGCGGTCAAAATAGTCGCCTGCATCAAAGCCATAAACAAACCGGGTACAGTTCGCGAAACCTCTTGGAAGCAACCTTGCCACATCGGAGAAGTTTCAGACGTCTCACGAGCTTCAAACAGCGGCTTGTAGCCGATGGCGATCAATTGGAAACTTCCCAGGATGGCAAACATCAGCAATAGCACCCAGAAGATTCCCAGAAACTTTCCAAGCACAAAAGATCTTCTCTGGATGGGCTTGCTAAGTACTGTCAACGCAGTGCGTCCCTCGATTTCGTCCGAAACCGAACCGCTCGCAGCCCAGACCCCTTGGAAAATAGCCAACACCAAAATGACAGTGATTCCGCATTCTTTGAGCGACTTGGTGTCTTCGCCGAACGTGTAGAAAGGCAAGAATACGAAGATGACAATTGCAACAGTTCCCAGTAACAACAGCACCAGAAACAACGGTTGAGCCAATTCCGATTTGGCCGTTGCTAAGGCTACTGCCGAAAGGCGCGGTGCGACGGCGTTCTGGGCTATCAGTCCGAAGCCAAAAAAGAAAACCGTAATCGCAGCGATTACGATCATCATCGCTTCAGGAACTTTGGGGGCCGAATAAAGTGTGAATTTAACC
>JBEGUT010000007.1:0-22793 GCA_041178745.1 Planctomycetota bacterium
CGCTCCGAGATGAACGACTCGCCCCCTTCCCAAGAACTCCATTTGCCATCCAAACCCATCGTCGAGAATACTTTGCCCTGATCACACACCTCGATCAACAGATAGGCCGCATCCTGAACACCCTAAAGCAAACCGGGCAAGACAAAACCACATGGATCTTCTTTACTGCAGACCACGGGCTAGCTGTCGGCAACCACGGACTGATGGGAAAACAGAACATGTACGAGCACAGCCTTCGCGTCCCCTTGCTCATCGCTGGACCCGAAATCACTGTACCCAAAAGCATCGATGCGAAAGTCTATCTACAAGACATCGCCCCCACAACTTTACAGATTGCCCATGCAACCCCCAGCACAACAGACGAGTTTCAAAGCTTACTGCCACTCATCCGCGAAGAAACAGATAAATCTCCCCATGATGTCATCTACGCAGCCTACCTGGGCCTGCAAAGAGCCATCATCTGGAACGATCTAAAACTGGTTCATTACCCAGAAGCAGATACACACAAACTCTTCGACTTGAAAAAAGACCCCCAAGAATTAGAAGATCTCATCAACAGTCCAAACTATTCCTCTCAGCGTGAAGAACTCGTGCGATTACTCACACAATATGAATCCTCGCTTAAAGAAAAAACTGCAGACACCAATCCTTAGCCATAGAATCTCGGCTTACTTTCACTCTAGCGATTCCGCTATCGCCTCACAGATAATCGGCACATTCTTAGTTGTCATTCCAGCAACGTTGATACGACCACTACCAACAATATACAACGCCTTATTCTTCTGTAACCAGTCAACCTGCATGGCTGTCAGTCCGCTATAAGAGAACATCCCCTTCTGCTTTAAGAGAAATCCAAAGTCTCTCTTCTTGGTCAACTGATGCATCCCTGCCACAAACATTTCGCGCATCTTGTGAATACGAAGTCGCATACCGTCAACTTCAGCTTCCCACATCTTGCGCAACTCACTGTCGCCCAGGATCGTCGCCACAATCGAGGCACCATGTCGTGGCGGATTGCTGTAATTGCAACGCACGACCAACTTCAATTGACTCATCGCTGTCGCTGCCGCTTGCGGCGTTGAAGCAACTAATGTCATCGCCCCAACTCGCTCACTGTAGAGCCCGAAGTTTTTAGATAGAGAACTGCAAACAAGTAATTCTTCGTGCTTCTCCAGCAGAGACTTGACTCCAGTTGCATCCTCAGCCAACCCATCTCCAAAACCTTGGTAAGCAAAATCGACCAAGGGAAGCATTCCGATCGATGATGTCACTTCAGCTATCTGCTTCCAAGCGACCGCATCAGGGTCGATACCCGTAGGATTATGGCAACAGGCATGCAAGCAGATCACATCTCCCCGACGTCCATCTTTTTTCAAGGTATCGAGCATACCACTGAGATCCAGCGAAACTTTATCCGCAGACAAATAAGGATGCACGACAACTTTCAAACCAGCAGCCTCGAAGATCGAATTATGGTTCACCCAAGTAGGATTGCTGAGCCACACGCGCGAACCCGGAAAATGACGCCCTACAAAATCCGCAGCGACTCGGCAGGCTCCGGTCCCACCCGGCGTCTGCACCGTAGCCGTACGATCTAAACTCACCGCCCCTTGCAGAGCCATCTCAGCCACCTGGCGATCGAATTCTACTAACCCCTCGATCCCCAAATACCCCTTGGTCGTCTCTTGCTCCAACAACCGTCGCTCCGCTTCCTTCACACTCTTCAAAATCGGAGTCGCACCAGTTTCATCTTTGTAGACGCCAACGGTCAGGTCGATCTTCTCTCCTCTGGGATCGTTGCGAAATGCTTGACTTAGTCCAAGAATTGGATCGGCCGGAGCCATGGTCAGATGATCGAACATGCCAATAAACCTTAATATCAAGAACCCAAGTGCTCTTTGTCCCACCTCGATAGATCAATACGCCCGGTTAACGGAGATTAGTGTTCTAATAATCCCCTTTTCCAGCAAGGGGGCAAGCCACCCCCAGGTACCCTTCTTTTCCTTTTACTGACTCAGCATTTGAACATTTTTCATCCAAAAAACTTCTTCGAATCTGATATCTTTACAAAAGTAACAACCACCCTCAAATCCGCACTAATCATTAAAAAACATAATACAACTTTCTCCGAAACTGCGGCATCATGCATCCCAAGATCCTCTCAGCCGGTTTGTCCGATGTTGGACAGAAACGCGAAAATAACCAAGACCATTTCCTAATCGCCGACCTCCATCGCTCCCTGCAATTACTCAACTCAAACCTCTCTCTTCAATGCCCGATGCGGATCCATGGAGAAGTCGAGTCACGACTGATGCTCGTCGCCGATGGCATGGGTGGTCACCAAGCGGGTGGCCGCGCCAGTGTCCGAGCTTTAGAGCTTTGCATCGATCAATTCCTCGGTTGCATGCCCCCATCCGACCTGACAGACAATCATCAAAGAAGGAAATTGGAAAACTTCCTGCAGGAACTCTTTCATCGAACCCATCGCTCCCTTGAATCCGATTCTCGATCCGATATCCGTCTTCAAGGTATGGGAACTACTCTCACCATCGCTTTGCTCCAATGGCCTAGCCTCCTCATCGCCCATGCCGGAGACTCTCGCTGCTATCTGCTGCGAAATGGACATCTCATTCTACAAACACAAGACCATACTATTGCCAGTGAACTGGTCGCCAGAGGTGAACTCAATATTGACGATGCCCCTCGATCACCCTGGGGCAACATGCTCTGGAACGTTCTCGGCGGAGGAGGCTCTCAGGCCAAACCAGATATCAAGTTTATCGATCTTCAAGCCGACGATCGCGTTTTACTCTGTAGCGACGGACTAAATAAACACTTAACGGACAACGAGATCGCTGTAGTTCTCTCGAATAATCGATTGCCCGAAGATGCCTGTCGTTGCTTAGTTGATCTTGCCAACAAACGAGGGGGCACTGACAATATTACTGTCGTCATCTCGCAATTAGCTCAGGAAACCAACTTCTCCGATTCCGAAATCACTTCGATTTACGAAATCTTCTCGGAAGACAAATCCTCCACCTGGAGCAAAACTCTAGATTCCCTTCCCGACTCCACTACCGACACTCCCCCTTGAACCTCACGAGCAAGTGAAAGCGAACCAAGTGAAATGCTTGGCAAGATAGTCAGTCCTCTTCCAACTTCTCTTTGATTGCTCGCACCACGCTCCGCCGAGAAAACTGCGTAGCGAGAATATCATCGATGTGGACTTTTAAGAACGTCGCTAATCGAAGCGCTAGATCAAAATCGCGGATCCCTTCAAATTGAAAAACTGGCTTATCTCCATAGTAGATGGTTTCACGATCGTGATTGAATCCTGATTCGTAGCCATCCACCATCTCGAGAATCCACTCCTCAGGCACTCCTTGCTTTCGGCAATGCTCGATCGACCAAATATGATCTCCATCGCATTCACTTAGCAATTTCAATGCCCTTATCCTGGCTAGCATCATACGCTCATCACAATGGGATCTAGGTTCGAATAAACTTTTCTAACTCTTCGACGCGCTGAGTCAACTTCACAACCTCTTGCTGCAACTGCTCGACTTTCGATTCCAGCGCTGCCGTATTTGCGGAAGAATTCACTCTCACAGAAGCACTCGATTGTCCCAAACCTCCCGTTCCTACCTGCCTCCCCGAAAACGCTGAGTCATCACCAGCCGAACTCCCTTCTTCCCCATCAGATTCGTCAGGTATTTCTTTGTAATTAGCGTACTGCGATCGTAGGGACGCCAACTCCTCCGGCAAGTAGACATTGTGTGTCACAATTTGACCACGCCCTGCCGGCGTGAGATAGACGATAAGGTTCTTCTTCTGAAGCGATGTCAAGATCACTTGCAGACTACCAAGATCAACGATCGACTCCATGCGCGACGCCCGCTGTCGTAACTCTCCTAAGGTCTGCGCACCCCGTAACAATAATTCCGTTACGACTGCTGACTCAGGTCCATTAATACCAAACCACTGATAAGCATAATGTCGAACCTTAGTCACCCTGCCGGAGCCTTCAACTCGCGCCACAGCTCCAGTCACTCGCAACTGATCAACCACATCCTCAACTTGATCGAGGGTCAAATTCATTTGCGGATCACGATTGCTTTTTTGATTGCAACCAGTTGCCAGCGCAGTAAGGGTTAGGGGATATGCATCCGGAGTCGTCTTGGCTTTCTCCAACAAAGTTCCCAAAACACGTCTTTGCTTGGAACTCAACGGTTGCCAAGGCGCTGGAGGTACCGAACCCCCAGATTGCGAACTAGCCGCGCCCGACGAACTATCCATATCACTCATGAAAAGGTTCCTAAATCTTCGGCGTACTTTCGACAGCCTTATCCTTAACTCGCAACGCTTTTCCGCACCCAGATCTATCTGCTCGGTCTATTCTTCACTCTAAACATCTCTTGATAAGGAAGCAGAATACCACCGTCAATCGTCAATGTTGTTCCCGTCAAGTAATCACTTCCTGGATCGGAAAGAAATACGACACCTCGCGCGATATCTTCTGGTTCCGCCAATCTTCCCCAGGGCAGATTTTTACCGTGCTCCATCAACTCCTCTTCGAAAAAGAATTTTCTTTCGCCGGGCGTGTTCGTCCAACCAGGATGGATCAGGTTCACTCGAATACGATGCTCTGCCAACTCACAAGCAGCCGTCTTTGCCATTTGATCCAAAGCGGCCTTACCCATGTTGTATGCCATCGCTCCCGGAATCGGTTTATAGGCATGAGGAGAACTAACAAAGACCATGCTTCCCCCACCACCGCGTTTGAGCATGTGATCCGTAGCCGCTCGAAGTATATAAAACGGAGCCCACATGCAAACGTCGATAGTTTTCTTGAACCCCTCCATGCTGGCCTTGTAGAAAACCTCACGATCGCTGTATGCAGCATTCGAAACGACAATATCAAGTCGTCCAAACGCCTGCACAGCCTTATCTACCATTCGCTCTACTTGATCGCGATCCGCTAAATCACCAATCAAAGGAATCGCTTCTCGACCGTAGCTCTTGCACTTCTGCACCGTTTCGGCAGGATCATTCAAGTCATTCACAGCCACATCGGCTCCCGCCTGTGCAAGCGCTGTAGCAATCGCCGCACCAATCCCGCGCGCAGCACCTGTCACAAAAGCTTTTTGGCCAGCAAGTGTCTCCCCCGGATATCGCAATTGGCTTGGATCAACGCTCATTATCAAACCTTCTTTATCTAAAATGGGAACTCGGATTTATCGTTCGTTAGACCGAAAGTACTTCCTGCAGTTTTTGATGAGTCGCTGCATCATTGAGTTGCAGCTTACCAAAACCTAATCTTGCCCCTTCCTGAATAGCTAGTTGCTGATGTTCCGGATAATTGGTGATTAGCATCACGGGCAATTCACCAAATTCCTTCTGCTTCTTGATTTCCTTGATCACTTCAAGCCCATCAGTGTAATCCTGGTCCAGCTTTCGATTGACCAAAACCAACGCTACGGAATTTTCACTCAATAACTTTAGCGCATCTTCAGCCCCATGAGCCTGAAGGACTTTCGCATCGAACTTACCTTCAATCAATCGCTTGATAGCCGCATGATCGGGAACACAATTTCCCACATCAATCACAATCTTTACCATGCAAGTCTTCCCCGAAAGCCTTATCAAAGCCAACTCACAACTCAATCAACGATAACCGTCTCAAAACAGATCTCGCGCATCTATTGTACGGTGTGTGTAGCAAGTCGCTACCAGGTGTGTATTGCACCCACGAACGGTCCACGCAGCAAATCAGTTGCGTTAGTAAAGGGAGCCTTGCTGACGTGCGCGATGCTAATTCGTGCAATTACCCACAACGGGACGAGTTCGCAGGGCAGCCCCAGCTAAGATGACATCTACCGCCAATCACAACTGACGATCCGAATGGTGACTGCGGAAGGGCGATTCCAAGAATTCGGCACCTAGCCGACGAAGAAGACTTGCTAACGAACTAATTACAAATCAGTTTGGCGCTTATTCACTTAACAGATAACGCCTCTCGTGAAGCCCGAGCACTCTTCAAGACGACTGAAAAACAGTTTTCAAGCCGAATGGGCCCCTAGACTCTGGACTTCTCTCCAGCTACTTCTTCGATCCCTTGATTGCCGTCGCCGTCCGCTTGCTGAGGTTGAGACACAACTGAAGCTTTCGGGGATGTCTCAACAGAATCACAACCGGAAAATGCGCTCGTTGCTACCATGCCAAGCATAAATGAGGCTGCTAGCAACAGATAGGTTGAGTGTTGTTTCATGGCCAACTCTTCCAACTAAAGTTCACCCTCGGAACATCACTTCCAAGGCATTCGAATAGCTCGTACCAAGAACTAAGCCCTTTTGATCATGTGGCTTAGCCTTCCTTATAAAGAACGAAACCCTGGCTGAGACCGTCCGCCCCCTACTTTCAAATGCTCTTTCTGCCTGATCCGCTTAAAGCCTGATCTAGCAAAGAACACTTTTCAGATAGGAACCTTAACCGTCACCGCAATTCAGTGAAGCAGTAGAGCGGTTCCGCACAAAACCGTGTGCTGTCAGTGCTCAACGCAGGGGGAGTTAACTACCCCGGCAGCCCAATACAACTCCACAAACCAGCAGAACCGGCACAAACCTACCCGGCCTCACCCACCCTACAGTTTAGCTTATCCGTATCGCCGAAGAAACTAGGTCCACCGAATGCGACCTAGCGACACACTTTTTTCGCGAAATCCCAAGGTCAGTTTCAGCTCAAAGAGACGCCAATCCCACCTAAAAAAGTAACCCCAAAGAAGCATAAAACAACAAACTGCGAGAACTGTAACGCCGATTAAACGTTAAATCTTAACTCACTTACCGGACCGGTATTTTCAGACTTCTTGCGCGACGTAAGTCCTTTGCCTAAAAATAGTTTACGGCTCTCAAGGCGGTTTCCAGGTCGGGCCGATATCTACTCTGCCTAAGTTCCTCAAAGTGCCTGCAATCGGTCGCAGCATGGAGTGGAACTCGGGATACCGGAAAAGAATTCTGAGCCCAGGGAAGGCTCAGGCCGGTACTGGCGCATGCCATAGACGTTAATGGTACACAAGCGGGCTCCGCTCCGCGTCACGATCCGGTAAGCGAGTAGTAAACCGATCGCGGCACCACGAAGTCGAGTGGCTTTGCACGACCCAGGTGAAGGTTACTCGATGCCGCGTGGGCAGCGAGGGCGATTTCAACGGCGACTTCGTGCGTTGAAACCGATCTCGGCCCCCCGCAACCCATCGCCGGTTGCGCCAGAAAACACGGTCCAAACATCATAGGGAGATGTGGCTCAATGAAATGGAACATTTTTGTAGGTTCGTTGGTGCTCGGTGCTAGCCTTTGCAGCCAGAGCTTTGCTGGCGGTCTTCTTGACCGTCTTTTGAGCGTGAAAGGTGCTGGTTGCGATACAACTTGCTGCAGCACCGCTCCAGCTTGCGATCCAGGTTGCGGCGTTGAAAACGCTTGCGATCCAGGTTGCGGCGTAGAGAACGCATGCGATCCAGGTTGCGGAATCGAAGCCGCTGGTCCTGGTTGCGGTGTTGAAACTCCTTGCAACAGCGGTTGCGCTGCTCCAAGCTGTGGCGTTGAAACAGCTTGTGGCCCAAAGCGTAAGCCTTTGTTGGACATGCTTCGTCATCTTGACGCTAAGAAGGATAAATTCTTGGCTAAAGGTAAGAAGATTTTGGATCATGGCTGCGGTATCGAAAACGCTTGCGATCCAGCTTGCGGTATCGAAACCAGCGCTTGCAACAGTGGATGTGCAGCAGCTCCTGCATGCGGCACTGAAGCTCCTACCTGCGACAACGGTTGCGATTCAGGTTGCGGCCTGAAGATCAAACGCCCTCGCTTGTTGGACTTGTTGTTCAAATGCAAGAAGGGCTGTGATGAAGTAAGCTGCGACGCAATCAGCGCTTGCGGCTGTGGCGCTGCTCCAGCTGCTGCTCCTGCTGCTCCTGCAGCACCAGCCGCTGCGGAAGCTGCTCCTGTTCCTCCAGCTCCAGTAGTTGACCCAAGTGCTTATTTGCAAAGCAAGCGCCGCGTCATTCAGGCTAGCTCTTACGTTCGCTAAGGCGAACGAGTGAGTGTTGCAACTCAGACGTGTGCTCAACCCGAGCGGCCTTTCTTCTCACGGAGAAAGGCCGCTTTTTTTATTTCGCAATTGCTTCTAGCTGATACTTAAATGATGTCTCTAAGCTGAACCAATCAAGCCAATCCTATTTCAGCGTTCTCTAGGTTGCTCGATGATGGTACCACTTCAAGTTGAAGTCCGTCTAGTTAACTGGGACGATCCCAGCGAAACAGAAGCTGTTACTTTCCTGACAAACCATTACGCAACTCATGAATTAGCTCTTGGAAGGCCACTTCCCAAAGAGATCCTCCAACAACTCGTACCGAAACTGCGGCAACTCCCCACAGCTCGAGTCTTTCTTGCCTGGGAGCACCATCGGCCCATCGGTATTGCGACCTGCCTAATTGGTTTCTCTACTTTTAAAGCCTCAGAGTTGATCAATGTACATGACTTAGCCGTCCATGAAAGTTACCGGGGCCGTGGAGTAGGGCGTCAACTGCTCGAACATGTACAGCAATACGCGATCGACAATGGCCTTTGTGCGGTTACACTCGAAGTTCGCTCGGATAATTTGCCTGCTCGCAATCTCTACCATCAATTGGGCTTTCGCGATCTCGACGATCCGTTACCTAGCGATCATAATCTCTTCGGGAAATGGAACGTTCCAAACTAGGCCTCATGATCGCTGGGCCATGATCGCTGCAGCAACTGAACCATCCATCCACATCAGTACGTTCGCGGTCTTAACTTCCACATCCACTCGATCACTTGACCTCGAAACCTGAATCTCTCAGTAACCAATTACTTGCTACGCTTTGGCTTCGATCTTATTTCTGGATGAGCATCTCTTGGAACAACTTATTGCTGATTCCCTGAAACCTCTAGAACTGCCCGAGTCGGAGATTGAATCGATCTCGGAGGCCCTACTGGAATTGCCCCCGCGTAGTATTCGCCGAACACTTCATCTAACATCAACAGAAAATAGCTTCTTCGAAAATCTCATTCGTGTACCATGGCATCGCGATGGATACTGGTGGGATGAAAGTAAAGGACGACCAGGAGCCGAACTTCTCTACGCTGCTGGTGGCTACTTCATTCAAGATGCAGCTTCCATGTTACCTCTTTCTTTGCTTCAACCAGCCCCAGGCGAAGCCATCTGTGATCTTTGTGCAGCCCCTGGTGGCAAGGCAACAGCAATCGCGGAAGCTCTCGCGCAAGAAGGCTGGCTCTTGGCTAACGAAACGATTCAATCTCGACTTGCTCCTCTTGAACTCAATCTTGCTCGCACAGGAACTAATCGATACATCGTAAGCAGTTGCGATCCCGAAGAGCTATCGACTCAACTTCCTGAGCAATTCGATGCTCTTTTAGTCGATGCGCCCTGCAGTGGCCAAACACTCATTGGAAAGGGAAAGCAGTCGCTCAGTTCCATTTCGCGAAGCACCATTGAACTTAACGGCGCCAGGCAACAGCGAATCCTCGATGCGGCAGCCGCTATGGTTAAACCAGGTGGCCGATTGATCTACTCGACTTGTACACTTGCAACCTACGAAAATGAATTTCAGATACAAAGCTTTCTCGCCAGACATCCAAATTGGAAAATTGAAACCCGCGATGAACTCACAGCGCGATTGAGTCCCCAAAATACTCGTGATACCGTCGAAGAAATCCTGAAACTGGAAAGTCCGATCGCTCCTGGCTGCTATCGTCTCTGGCCCCATCGCAATCGCTGCGCTGGAGGTTTTGCCGCAAGCTTGATCTGTACCGACTCCGTTCTTTCCTCCCAGCAATCTACCGACAGCTTCGAACCCATCGATAGCCGATCACCACGCCACAGAGATACGGAACGGCAAGCAAACCGAACTAACCGAAAGAACATCGTTCGAAATCGCAATCGTTCTCAGCGGGATAGAGGGAGCCGTTCGGGGGAACTACTGGAAGCTATTGAACTGAAGCAGTGGGGAGAAATAGGGCAACAATCACTTCATGCGGGAGCTAACCAATTATTTGGTTGGCCAGAAATCCCCCCCGAAAATCTCTTGGAATTGCTCAAGGGAGGCCCCGAAATCGCTTATCAAAAAGGGACCCTATGGCACCCAAGCCATGCATTGGCCATGCGTCCTGTCGGAACTTGGCAGCCCAAACAGACCGTCGAACTCAATGCATCGGAAGCAAAACGATTTATGGCCGGTGAATCACTTTCGCCGATATACGGTCAAGGTTGGGTGGTAGCAACTTGGCACAACCTTCCCTTAGGTTGGCTCAAAGTCGTCGGAGGTACTGGAAAAAACCACCTACCCAAGGCCGCTCGCATGAACATCACTTGACCTCTCGCTGCACGAAATCACTAAATACGCTATCTTTAAGCGTTGCCACCAAGTTTCGGCAGCCTGAATGATGAAGCGGTTGCTCTCAAGGATCCGTTGACCGGAAACCCTGAACAAACTGATTGACAACAGTTGATAGAACCATCGATTTAACAATATTTAGAGAACACTATGACCCCCTTTCTTTTTTCGGTACTTGGTTTCGCACCGTTTACCATACTGGGGCAACAAGTCGAATGGGGTGACCTAGTCGTTGTAGGCCTACTTGTTCTGCTTGAGGGTGTTCTCTCGATCGATAACGCCCTTGTCCTGGGACTCTTGGCTAAAAGACTTCCCAAGCATCTTCGCCCTAAAGCTCTTTCTTACGGGTTGATCGGTGCCTTTGTTTTTCGTGTTATCGCCATCGCTACCGCAAGCTTTCTACTGCAATGGACTTTTGTGAAATTCCTCGGCGGGGCGTATCTTGTCTTTATCGCCGTTAAACATCTCTTCTTTGAAGGACAGGAAGAAGAAGAGAGAAAGATCGTTATGGATCAGGAAGGACAACCATTATTGATTGATGCAGAAACAGGTGGCGATCTCTCCACCGAGCAGGAGGATATCGAAATTCGCGAAAGAGTGCCGGTCGGCGTTTCTTTGATTACCGATGGTGACCAGCCCTCGATTCCCAACGATCCAACAAGTCCTCCCAAAGCCAAGAAAACCTGCAAAGTTCCGTCGTTCTGGGGAACAGTGCTGGTTATTGAATTGACCGATATCGCTTTTGCCGTCGACTCGATCCTCGCTGCCATGGCACTAGCCGGCAGCCGAGAAGAAAAGCTCTGGGTAGTCATTACCGGCGGAATTCTCGGTGTTGTCTTGATGCGATTCGCGGCAGCTGTCTTTATACGTCTTCTTGAAAAATTTCCACGATTTGAAATCTCAGCTTACCTTCTCGTGATCGTCATCGGACTGAAACTGCTTGCCGACTGGGGAGCCAATAGCGACTGGAGCTTCCGTCAAAGCACTTGGCTATCCAATCGACTCGGAAGTTGGTCGGAAACGTTTGTCGATTTTGAACAACAAAGACGCGAAACCGTATCGCAATACGAGAATTGGCTGTCCTCCAACTGGCCTCTCACGCGCGGTGCGAAATTCGACCATCACGACTCGCAAGAATCACACTCAGAATCCACCTCTGCCGATCGCACTTCGCCATCAACCGAGAATCCGCCCGCTGGCGATAAAGAACATCTTGCCAAGCCAAAGCAAATTAAAATCCCTCACGTTCCTCACCTCCTCGACTTCCATGACCTGAGAAGACCCGAATGCCTTTTCTTCTGGATCGCAATGGCGTTTTGCTTCGCGATCGGATTTATCCCGCGGCAGAAAGAAAAGCTTGATACTTGATGCTTATTGATGAAAAACCTGACGCTCTGTCGGCTGATTCGCCTTGGCGAATAGCCGTAAAAAATATCGAGGATATGAACCGCGACTCAGCGCCACGGCATTCATACTTGCACTGGGTATCTGCCAATGCGGAGCAGCTTTTATGAATTCGCAAAACCAGCTAACTCCGTAGCGCGATGCACTCTGCGAATCGCCAACATGAATGCGGCCGTACGCAAGCTGACTTGTGACTTGACCGATTCCTGCCAAACCTGCTCAAAAGCATCACTCAACGTGTGATCCAACTCTTGCCGAACACGATCCAAACTCCAACGATAATGTTGACGATTCTGAACCCATTCGAAGTAGCTAACCGTAACACCACCGGCGTTAGCAAGAATATCAGGTAACACCATAATCCGACGGTCATTAAGTACCTTATCGGCTTCAGGCCAAATGGGACCGTTAGCACCTTCGATAATCAACTTGGCTTTGACCTTGGAAACATTTTCTTCCGTAATCACGCCGCCGAGCGCTGCTGGCACCAACAGGTCACAGTCGAGGAAAAGCAAATCATCAGGAGGTAACCGCTGCGCTCCTTCGTATCCCTCCAGGCTGCCGCGATTGCTGAGCGAATGGCGTAGCATATCAGGAATGTTCAAACCATCGGGATTGTAATAAGCACCGCTGACATCGCTCACTGCAATCACTACAAATGCAGACTCATGCAAATATTTCGCAGCATGCGAGCCTACATTCCCAAACCCCTGAATCGCAACTCGACAATTCTCTGGCTTCCGGCCAATGCGCTTCAGCAATTTAGTGGCCATGATTCCGACGCCGCGTCCAGTTGCCTCCTCACGTCCCTTGGCACCATACTCTTCCACTGGCTTGCCCGTGATCACTGCCGGATTGAAACCATGATACTTTTCCCACTGATTTCGAATCCAAGCCATTTCGGCAAACCCCGTACCCATGTCAGGTGCCGGAATGTCCGTATCAGGACCAATGATGTCGTGAATCTGATCCACAAAGGCTCGGGTCAATCGCTCAAGCTCTTTGCGGCTGAGCTTCTTCGGGTCAACCGCTATCCCTCCCTTAGCTCCGCCATAAGGGAGATCCACCACAGCTGTCTTCCAAGTCATCAAGCTCGCCAATGCTCGCACTTCGTCTAAATCCACCGAGGGATGGTAACGCAAACCTCCCTTCATCGGACCTCGCGAATTATCATGCTGCACCCGATACCCTACGAAGGTTTGGATCGTTCCATCATCCATTTCCAACGGAACCTGAACCTGAACCTCACGCTTGGGGGCCAAAAGCAAAACCCGCAACCATTGAGGCAATTGAAGATGATCTGCCGCTTCATTGAAGTACAACTCGGTTGCTGCGAACGCTTTCATGGTAAGTCTCCTACCTGAATAGCTTGTTGAGGATTGCGATGAGCGTTTAATGCGGCATTATTTAGGATGCAACACCATGCATTGTCGGTTAAAGTAAAGGAGGGGAAAAGGTACCCCCTAAGAAGGATAAAATAAGTCTTTCGGGGAGGTTTCCTTTTTTGGTTTTGGTTTTCAACAGTACAATAATTTTACGCCTACCGAATTGAACCGACTCACATAGGTTTTGAATGTCTCTCACTGCTGCTGAACTTTGGCATAAGGTCACGACCTACTCACTGGCTAGTCCCGATCAGTGCCGCCGTTGGGCTACTGAGATCGCACGTCTTCGGGGCCCTGCAGCACCTCTTCAGACAGATGAGATCATTAGTTTCCTGTTGGACAATAAAATTATTACGAACTATCAAGCGGACGAATTGCTCCATTCCGCCAACCCGCGTATCCAAATCGGACCGTGGTATATCGAACGATCCGTTTTGTATCCTCCTTTTGGGCGCTGGCTGTTAGCTTTTGATTCGCAACGTTCCATGCGTCGCTGGATTTTCCCCATCGATGATTCCCTGCTTCAGCAAGCAGATGTTCGCCTAGCGGGCCCGTCCTTGGAATGGTCCAAGGTACAAGCCGGCTTAAAGCTGCCAAACTTTCTCAATTTCGATCCACCGGAAACCCATCAACAACAACTGCTTCTTATTGCCCATCCGCTCGAAGGTTCTTTGGCAACCGCCACCAAAACGCCTCCGCAAACCGTCGCACGCTGGATTGCACAAATTGCTCGAAGCCTAAATGATTTGCATCAAAGCCGATTGATTCATGGACATATTCGGCCAGATCGGTTGTGGATTGATACCACTTCTGAACCTATTCTGCTCCGCGATCCAATCGTCCCACCCTTGTCGGCTGGTAACAACGAAGCCTGGAGCCCTTTGGATAATCAAATCCGCCCCGCCTCGCCGATCCACTTTCTAGCGCCAGAACTCTCAGTGCCAGGGCAACCCTGGACTCCCGAAGCAGATATCTATTCCTTAGGCTGCCTTTGGTACTGGCTACTCACAGGACAAGCTCCCTTTCATGATGCGCCGCTGAACCAGATCGCCGTTCTTCACGCCGTTACTCAACTATACGTTCCGAACTCAACCGCTGGCGGAGTAAGACTGGCTGAATGCCTAAAATTCTGCCTCGGAAAAAATCCGTCAACTCGGTTTGCTAATGGACAAGCCCTCGCGGCTGCTATCGATGTTGCCCTAAGTCAAAACTCCGGATCATCCGCGTCACCTGCTGCTGTCGCAACCGTCCCCGCTCCGGCCCCTGTAGCTACCCCACCGCAGGCTGCAGTTGCTCCCCCATCACCTAAGGTCACTCAAGCTAAATCGACAGAAAAGACGGTATCTCCACCACCTGCTCCACCTGCTCAGAAATCTAAAGAAACTCCCACACCCGCTCCCACTCCTGCGGCCGAAAAGACTCAATTAGATAAGAAAACCACCGAGCAAAAACCGGACCCCAACAAGCTCGACAAACCCGCAATAGGCTCAGCGAAACCCACTGCCATCCCTTCAGAAACCACCAATTCGATTTCGAAGGATTCTGCCGCTAAACCGATGGAACCACGCAAGGTCGCTCCTCAAAAAGCAGAAACCGAAAAGCCTGCTCCAACACCTGTAGCAAAAGTTGCATCGGAAAAAACTGCAACAGACAAGACAGCAGTAGAGAAGGTTACAAAAACCATTACCCCTGAGCCAACAAGTCCTTCGAAAACATCAACAGAAACAGCCACTCCCAAATCTGCCGGACCTATTCCTTCCACTCCCGCCACCGCTCCACCACCCACTACCAAACAAACTCCTCCCGCTTCCGCTCCACCTTCACGTCCTGCGCCACCAACAGCTCCACCGACCGCGCCGCCAACCGTGAAAGAGACCAAGGCTCCCGCTCCAACCTCGAATCAACCAACAGCGCCAAGTCCCGTAGTTCCGCCAGCTCCAATGCCTACGGTTCAGCAAACGGCTAACCCCTACAATCTTCCTCCCGCAACTCCTATTACGACCGCAAATCCTATTACTGAATTATCTCCGAATGCCACCACTAGCATTCCAAATGCACCACCTGCACCACCAGTGGCCGAGAAGCCAAAGTCCGGGAAAAAGAAAAAAACAAAATCGGGCAACACAGGTAAGAAAAAGAAATCAGCCAAAGGGAAACCCGATTGGTTTCTCCCAACTCTCGGTGGTATTGGAGTCTTACTCTTAGGCATCATCGGCTATTTATTGATCGGCAGCCCTGGACTTAGACCACCTGCCAAGTCTTCTCAACAAGCTTCGCTGAATTCTGGCTCTAGCAACAACAATACGAACATAGCAGCAACCAATCAGCCGACCGCGCCCGTCGATCCACTCACCCAACGCTTTCAACTCATTGAAGACGATACTTCACTTCCATGGGCACCTCCCTCTGTAGGCGAACCACTCAGCGCTGAACTCTTACCACCGGAAGCTCAAGCCTGGATCTTTTGGAAACCTTCCAAATTCCTAAGTAATCCTCAAGGTAAGCAATTGCTCTCCGTGCTCGAAGCTGACTTCGCACCCGTTGGCGAATATTTACGATCGCGCTCTGGTCTATTGCTCGACGATATCAAGCAAGTCGCCTTTGCCTTGTATCCTGGGAAAGAAGGGATGCCCGAAATCGCCGCGCGATTCGAACTTTCCTCGCCGAAATCTTTGCAAGAGTTAAAATCAAAATGGGGCGAGCTGAAAGATCGCGAAGTGGAAAAGAAAACTCTGCTCGAGAATCAACAAGGTGAAGCTTTCTGGATCGCCGAACAACCACTTTCGAATGAACAAAGCGTGACAACATTCACCGTTGGTCCCGCCGCGCGAATGGATGAACTGGTAAAGCTTGAAGGTGGTAACCCTCCCATGCGCCGCCAAGTTCAACAACTTTTCTCAGCGAGCAACAGCGATGCTGACATCACCACAATCTTTGTACCAGGCTTTCTCTTCACCGAAGGACGAATGATCCTTACAACTTCCGTCCCCAGTATGCGTGAATCATTAGGACAATTACTCGCAACTGATATGCAAGCTGGTATGCTCTCTTCAACACTGCAAGATCAGTGGTATACCGAATTGCGATTGATCGGCAACTCCGATCTCGATGCCGGGAATATCGTCAATAAGCTGCGGTCGCTCATCAATAGCCTGCCAGCTACTGTAGAATCGAAAATGATCGAACGACAATACGATCCGAGCTGGGGTAAGCTCTCGGTTCGCTACGCGCAGATGCTCCGCGAGATGATCAACTTCTTGAGAATTAACGTCGAAGATGGTCAAGCCCTGGCCAACTTCTATCTCCCCAAAGCAGCCTCGACCAACCTTATCGCAGCCAGTTGGTTTGCTGCTAACAGCGTGCCAGGGGCTACCGTCTTAGCTGATACCAACACTCCAGCACCAGAAAAGCCTTCGGCACTCACTCCCGAAAACCTACTAGACCGTCCGATGAAAATCTCATTCGATCAGGAATCTCTCGAAGTATCGTTACAATCGATTGCGGAAGCGGCTGCAGACGGACTTCCTGAAAGTCAACCGAGACTAACCATGGAACTCGATTACAACTCAATGGAAAAAGAGGGTATCACGCAAAACCAACAAATCCGCGGATTCCAACACGACGGAAAACCACTTCGCGAAGTGCTCACCGATCTGGTACGCCGCGCTAATCCAGTGGTCGGTGTCACCGATTCGACGTTGCCCGATCAAAAACTTCTGTGGGTTCTTATCGACGCTCCCGATAAACCCGGCGGTAAAATGATCCGTATTACGACGCGTGTCAGCGCCGCTGAAAACAAACTGCCACTCTCCAAGGAATTCGCGCCTAAGGCACCTTAATCTTCGGCTCGGCGATAACAAAATGCCGGTAGATCCTTCAGTAACTCACGACCGCGAATCGCTGCCATCCATTACTGCTCGATATGATTCGCAGTAATGGATGTGCCTAATGACAATTGCACAATTGCTTTCTTCTCACCACCGAGCGTTCCGTAACCTCTTGATGGATTGAAGCTCAATTGGTTGCAACTCGCTGATTAATAGCCTCTCAGTGCATAACGAGATAAAGGCGAAATCACTCTGCTTACTTTGCAGAAAAAGGCTGAGTCCAAGCTTGTTGCTTCTGCTCCTTCCATACTGGATCAAGCGGTGCGAGCGAACTTGTAACTACGGCGCGAACATATAAATCGTCTTCCTTAAGTTCATACCTGGAAGATAATTCTTCTGAAGTCGAAACGACGATACCCACATTAGAAGCATCGTCACTCTTTTTAGAAACAATATACTCCGTCTTGTAGGTAGCATTGGGATCTGGATTGATCTCAACCGTTAATGTCTTTTTCTTCTTACTGAAATTAACATCACGCAAAGTCACTCCGCTCGAAGAATAGAAGTCACCTTCCTTCATCGCTTTGATTAAATGCTCAGGAGTCAAGTAACGAGATTTTACCATCACCCAACCACGCCCCGGATGACTCCCAGGTTTACCGTGATACTCATGGCTGTCATCGGTTGCAACGCCATAGAGCAGAGGAGCCTCCATCTTCATCACCCGAAGATAATTCGCTGCGTCCCACATCTTCTCCACACCAATATGATCTTTATCGCCAAGATGATTGACTCCTGGATGGCCGTTGTAGACTTCGAAAAATCGCTCTGCAATGACCGCTGCGAGGTCATCCGCTGTGATGGCATAACCAAAATTTGGATGATTTAAATGAGGCAATATTTCGCGACCCAGTTTCTTTTCCTGCTCTAGCACCAATCGCAAATTGTTCTGCATCGCTTCTCGAACGGTCGAGCCTCCCACTGGCTTGATGGCCTCAGCTACGTTGGTTGCGTTCATGTGCACTGGCTTTCCATCCGCACTATCGGTTATCTCCTCAGCTGGAATAACAATAAATCGACCTCGCTCTTCGACAAGACTTCGGTATTCATCCAACGGCTTTAGACGAATCTCGTAATCCTTCGTATCCTCTTTTCCTTGCGTCTCAACCCAACCACCACCAAAGCGATTGCGATACTTCTTTAGAACGTCTGGGCCACCACGTTTGAGAATCTCTGCCTCCTTCATCCAACGCATTCCCTCTGCCAATCGGTTGTGATCCGACATTGCAAGAAAATTGTACCCCTGCACTCGATACCATTCAGAAATCATCTCGGGGAAGTCGTTACCATCGCTCCAAAACGAATGCGTGTGGAGGTTACCTTTCCACCAACGATACTCAGGTTCGTTGGGCACAGGATCTCCACCCTGCGCGATGGCCACCGAATGATTGGTACCAACTCCCAAAAAGAACCCTGCCAGAACCAGAAAGAGAAAACAAACGCCTTGGAACTGCTTCATGAGAGGAATCTCCAGTCAATCTCGTTGATCAATCGTCTCGTCATATTCCATCTATTTTCGATTGCCACTACTGCCAATCGTACGCCAGTGGCTTCGACCTATTTGCAGCAGTATATCCGGATGAAACGATCGATGTATGAAGATTAAAAATTCTTACCAACAGGCCTCCGGATTCTTCGCCGCCCCAAAAGACTACAGCTAGCGGGCTACGATCAGCAACCAAATAGCAACCACGTTTGCCGTCAACTGACAGCACTAGGGGCAAAAAACGCGAATTGAGCAATAACCTAAAACGTCTACTCAACCTTCTCCGTCATCGCTCAGCGATCGCGTTTTGTAGGTCAAGATCGGCTTAAAAGTCGCTACCACTTCAAGTAAGCCGAAGGCTCGCATATCCTCGATCACTCGATCGATATCTTTGTATGCTTTGCCATGCTCTTGGCGAAGAAGATCGCGTTGCTCGCAGATCACAAGATTATCCAAACCGATCTCTTTATCTTTCGGACGTCGCAGTTCATCCAGAGAGATCTTCCCAAACTTTTCATCACTTTGCGTACGCGACACTTTCCGACCCGCACCATGCGCTAGCGACTTCAAGTTGATAGCTCCATCGCCACAAGGACGCACTAAGTAGGTCAGCGAACTTCTCGATCCTGGAATGACGACCAACCCCTGATCAGCTGGTGCAGCACCTTTGCGATGCAACCAGAAACGTTCGCCTTTGATGTCGACATATTCGAGAAAGTTGTGGCTAAGATCTAAAAGAGATTTCATTTCTGAGCCGATCTTTTCTGCAAAACGCTGCGCAATCAATCGACGATTGCTCTTTGCAAACTCGACAGCACATCGATGATGTCGGAGGTAAGTTAGCCCTTCTTGAGACTCGGGATCCAAAGCGTTATGACGTTCCGAGCGGTGATAACGATTGAGTACTTCCTGTCCCATGCCGCGCGATCCGCTGTGCACCAGCAGCATGGCTTTTTTACTGGATAACCCCAATTCATCGACTGCCTTCGGATCAAAGATTTGGTGGATCACCTGTAGTTCTGCGAAATGATTCCCTCCACCAATAGTTCCCAAAGTTTTTTCGAAGCCAATGAGTTCCTTATCCAAATCCGCTCCGCTCGATTGGAGATAGCCAACACGGTCTCCTTCCCAGAGATCATCGATACTACCCAAAGAGTCTCCCAAGCGTCGGACATTCACGCGTGCATCGATCGAAGTCGCGCATAAATGCATACCACACCCTATATCACCTCCAATCAACTTGGGATGAATTAAATCGTGACTCGCAAAAGCAACTCCTCCAGGGCTTCCTGCGCCTGGATGAATGTCTGGCATCGCTGCGATTCTTCGCATGCCAGGCATAGTGGCCGCATTGCTCAGTTGCGTGATCGCATCGGGAGAGACCCATGTCTTGGAAGAGTAAAAAAGATCAATCTTCGCTCGGATCCCCGAGTTCCCTCCTCCTTGAGTTTCCTTTCCATCCATGTCCTTATCGCCTGAACCTGCGTGATAATTTTGAATCTTCAAAACATCGAATCAACTTCAGTTCATGATTCGCAAGAACCAGTCTATTTCCAATGCCGTTGAGTGAAACTCGCCAACTAATTAGCAAATAAGACCCTCTCCATTCCAAGTTCATCAAGCGAGAATATCGCGAACAACATGCCCATGCACATCGGTCAAACGGAATTGACGTCCTTGATAGGTATAGGTCAATCTTTCGTGATCTAAGCCCATCAGGTGTAAGATCGTCGCTTGAAGATCGTGAATATGAACCGGTTTATCGACCACATGAAACCCTAGATCGTCCGTCGCTCCGTAGGTCATTCCACCTTTAATACCACCACCTGCCATCCAAATGGTATAGGCTTGCGGATGATGATCTCGCCCCTTGCTGCGACCCAGCGCAGCACTGTTTTCGATCATCGGGGTTCGGCCAAACTCACCACCCCAGACGATAAGCGTATCATCAAGTAAACCGCGATCTTTAAGATCCTGCACCAATGCGGCACTCGCCTGATCCGTTGCTTTGCAATTGTTGCGATGATTGCCAACCACATCAGAATGCGCGTCCCAACCTTCGTGATAAATGGTGACCACTCGGACCCCCATCTCAATCATTCGCCGCGCGAGCAAGCAAGAACGGGCAAAGGATGGCTTCGCCGGATCGCATCCATAAAGCTCAATCGTCTTAGGATCTTCTTTCGCCAAGTCCATCAACTCAGGCGCCGTTGATTGCAAACGAAAAGCCATTTCGTACGACGCAATTCTCGCTGCAATGTCAGGATCTTGAATCTGCTCTAAGCGATGTTTATTCAACTTCTGAATCAACTTAAGCGATTCACTTTGTGTTGTGACATCAATGCCTTCCGGATTACTGACATTCAAAATAGGATCACCCGAGTTTCGCAAACGGACACCACCATAGGTCGTCGGCAAAAACCCACTACTCCAGTTCGCTGCACCACCAGATATCCCCGACCCAGTACTCATTACCACGAAAGCCGGCAAGTCGCGAGTCTCGCTGCCTAGACCATACAAAAGCCATGACCCCATCGACGGTCGTCCAGGTTGCGCGAAACCGGTGTTCAAAAAAATCTGCGCTGGAGCATGATTGAATTGATCGGTATGCATCGATCGAATGATGCAGATGTCATCAACGACTTTTGTCAGGTGCGGCATTACTTCCGATAGTTCAGCGCCCGACTGACCGTATTTGGCAAAGGTAAATTGCGGTCCGAGCGTTCCTGAATCGGGACGAATAAATGCATAACGCTGTCCGCCATATACTTCGGGAGGAATCGGCTTGCCCTGCAATTCCGCTAACTTGGGTTTGGGATCAAACAGATCCAGATGGCTCGGCGCGCCAGCCATGAAAAGATGGATCAAACGTTTCGCCTTGGGTGCAAAGTGTGGCCCACCTCCTACTCCTCGTAGCGGTGGATCGATGGCATCTTGCGAATTGCCTTCTTCACTTCTCCCAGTTCGGTCCAAACCTCCGGTAAGCAATCCTGCTAGTGCAAGTTTACCAAGACCATAGCCACATTCAGAGAAGAAATATCGACGAGCAATGTCGGTTGGTTGCATATGAAATGTTCCTTTTTAATTCCTCGTCAGAAATTCGTCGGTATTCAGCAGCGCGCGAGCCACTAACACCCATCCTGCCTGAGCTGCATCAGCACCACCACCACATATTTTCGGTATGGCAGCGGTATCCGTTCCCAAGCGTTGCTGCTCCGCTTGCCAGAATTCAAGCAGTGCCTGCAATTCATTCTCATCGGGTTGTCTCGACAAGATTCTTACAAATAACGCCTTTGCTGTACTAGACATAGCTGCGGCTTGGTCGCTGCCTGCTGCCGCTGTTTGTGCAACTGCCCAGCGCCCCAGCGACTGAGATGTTTCCAGAACAACCGAATCATTCAGCAGCGTCAGAGCCTGCAATGGCGTATTGGTCGGAGTTCTCTTGGCCATGCAAGCTTCGCCACTTGGCCCATCAAAGGTTTGGAACATCGCATAGGGCGCGGTGCGTTTTGCGAATGTATACAGCCCACGTCGATACCGATCGCCGCCTGGGCTTACATTCCAAGCCAATTGACCATAAGCTCCTTCGGTAGTTACAGATGCTGGCTGTGGCGGAAATACACTAGGACCATGCATCTTACGATCCAACAAGCCAGATACTGACAAAAGCGTATCTCGTAATTGTTCGGCTTCCATTCGTTTGCGAGGCCCACGACTGAACCAACGGTTATCTGGATCTTTTTCCAAGCGCAACGCATCAACTTCACTTCCTTGCTTGTACGTGGAACTAGTAACTATCCAACGATGCAGCCACTTGCTCGACCAGCGATTAGGATCGGATTCCGAATTGCCATCGATCCACTCCCGCGCCATCCAATCAAGCAATTCAGGATGCGTAGGCATGCTTCCCTGATAACCAAAATCCTCTTCGGTTACCACTAATCCTCGCCCCATCAGCAAAGACCAATTTCGATTGATGACCACACGGGCTACGAGTGGGTGATCAGAACGCACCAACCACTTAGCAAAATCAAGCCGATTGCCCGAACCTTCTTTGACCACTGCTGGAAGAAAGGCAGGGCCACCCGCCTTCACTTCCTCTTTCGGACTTAAGAATTCACCACGGTGATGCACGAACGTTGCTCGCGGAACATCGCTCGGCCTTTCTCGCATTACCAAAGCGGTTGTCGTAGCCGACATTTTT
>JBEGUT010000008.1:0-22110 GCA_041178745.1 Planctomycetota bacterium
GATCCCGATGAGTCCAACGATTACTTCCTCACCGTCAACGACTATATCACTCCCACAACTCTGATGCTCGGCTCCATCGGCAAGGCACCTGAGAAGCTAAAGCAACTGCCAGCTTTCTTTGATGCCTCCAATCTGCAGATCACTCAGCATTTTGCTACGAGCGATGATGGAACCAAGGTTCCTTACTTCATGGTTGCTAAGAAGGACATCAAACTCGATGGCAAGAATCCAACCCTGCTTTATGGCTACGGTGGATTCGAAATCTCGCTTACCCCTAACTACTCAGGTAGCGTTGGTCGCGCTTGGACCAGCCAAGGTGGCGTTTATGTTGTCGCCAATATTCGCGGAGGTGGTGAGTATGGACCACGTTGGCATCAAGCTGCCCTCAAGGCAAATCGCTTACGCGCCTACGAAGACTTCGCTGCTGTTGCGAAAGATCTGGTGCGCCGTGGCGTAACCACTCCTAAGCAACTGGGCATCCAAGGCGGCTCCAATGGCGGACTGTTGGTTGGCAACATGTTCACTCTGTACCCCGATCTCTTCTCAGCCGCTGTTTGCCAAGTGCCATTGCTAGACATGAAACGCTACCACTTGCTCTTGGCTGGCGCATCGTGGATGGCCGAATATGGCAATCCAGATCAAGAAGGTGAATGGGATTTTATTCAGACTTATTCGCCTTACCAAAACGTTCGTAAGAACACCAAGTATCCCACGGTTCTCTTTACCACCTCCACGCGCGATGACCGAGTCCATCCGGGCCATGCTCGTAAGATGATGGCTCGTATGGAAGAACAAGGTCATACCGTGTTCTACTATGAAAATATCGAAGGTGGACATGGTGGCTCAGCTAACAACAAGCAGGCCGCTTACATGCAGGCTCTCGCTTACTCATTCCTCAAACAGCGATTGTTTGAAGCGAAGTAAACGCAGACTGACTCGACGCGTTGAGCAAGCTCTGCGAAATCAACGCCCATGATTTAGTTGCTTCGTCCAAGAAACAAACAAAGGCTAGTGGGACAACCAAGTCCTACTAGCCTTTGTTCATTCGATCATTGATCGGAATGAAAAGTACACAGCCCGTAAATAAACCTCTTGCGGAAGCCGCAACGATTTATCATGAAACAACGAGATAGTCACGGGACATTTTTTACATCGCTACGACCAAATACCACTTAACGCTATACCATCGTTTGCTCCCACTCTAACAATCAATCCAAAACGATTTCGATCTTCCAACTTTCGGCTAACGGTTAACTAACGCCCATCGTAAGTGATCGTATATCAGGAGAAGTCTCGCGACATTTGCGATTAGCGAAATGCACGCCAAGTTAAACTGATTCGTGGCCCAGCATCTTTCTGACGTTTAATGGCGTGTACCCAATGTTGCTGAACCAATTCGTCCATATAGAGCAATGAGCCTGGTTGCAGTGCATAGGACTTCTGAATCTCAGCATTTGCCTTAGATCGATACGTGATGTCTCGGACACTTCCAAGCGATACGATCGCGACACCCGTTCCCGCGATAAGCCCTGAGGTGTCGTCCGAATGAAACCCCATGGTGTTATCACCGGTCTGATAGTAGTTCAGCAGACAATTATTGAACTGAACACCCAATCGACCGTGCAACTGTTCCACCAGTGGCAACAAGAAATCGGGAATAGGAGCGGCCGAATAGTCGATCTGAGAGTAGTTATAGGGCTTCCCAAACGAAAGCCGTTCGCCGAGCCGCCATACGATCATCCCACGAGACGGATGACATTAGCTGATCAAAGAGCGCGGCATGATCTTTATAGAACCCTCGTTCGATAAGGATATCAGGTGCCATGGTAGCCATCATCATTCCACTATTTTTAGATTCAACAACGACAACGCCTTCATTTTCTCTCATCTTCGACAACGGATGTGCAACTCGGGTTCATCGATATTTCTAGCCATCGCATGGGATCGCGTCGCGATCCAACTCGCCAACCGCAGTTTGCGAGATTCTCTGCACGCAGATCGCTAGATTAATCAAAGATGGTCTCTTGACGCTACATATTGGACTGCGGAGCGATCCACGACGATGGCACCCAAACAACATTGCGCTAATCGTGCTTGCCTTTTAGGTGTTGCACTGCTCGAAAGAACATCAAAAAAATACCACTTGCGAAAACACCAAAGATTACACCGACAAATGCTCCAGCCAACGCGCCTCCATACCAGGGTAAACCCCAACTCGAATTCATGGCTGCCACTACCGCACCGATCAATGCTACCACCAGCAGCGATACAAAGACAAAAATCGCCTGAAATCTGTTATCGCTCCAGCGCACATTCACCCCAGTCACCGTATCGGTGACCACGTTGTAGGTCGCATTACCTGTTTTGATCGACTCCGAATCCTGTAAGCCGTTAACTTGCGAAGTTTCAACAGGTGACTTGAACGGATTTTCCGACATAAAATCTTCCTTTATTTTAAAATCAGCCATATCCCTCGGCACCAGGAACGGACGCAAGTGATACTTCAGTTGATAACCTTGCTTCCACTAGAACAATAACGATTGTGAGCAGAAATCATTTTGATATCCCTGACTAGTTGTCTTCCATGTAGACCCCGCGGGACGCTGTGATTCGATAATGCTCTGATCCGGGTGTGCCATAGGAGCGTCTTTTCACTGACAAGTAGCGTGCCTTACCAACACTAAAACATTTTGGCTCATCGCAATCACCACGGTAAAACCTAAATGACTGTGTCGAACTGTCATTGATTCCAGCTAGTTAAAGCTCCTCGAGCATCCAGATCGCTGTGGAACTCGCGAATCTCTGTAGAAACTTTATCCAATGAATGACGAAATTCAACTTCGCGAAAGATAATACTGGAAGCCAGGGGCAAATGGAGCGATTGATCTCCACGATTCGAATAAACAATCTTTGCGACGATGACCAGCGATCGCATCATAGGTAATCCTGTCGCTTGTGCAGCTTCGAATGACTCCCAGGGGATAAAACCTATCTGTTTCTTGAAGCCTTGAAGCGAGAGTATCAACCAAGCGACTCGAAGTATACTTGGTACTAGAGGTACATTGTCCAAGCTCGACACACCAATAACATTGATTAGTATCCCTTCGCGGCATATTCGCAGTAAAGGTGTACGCCTAGCGTAAACATTGAACCAGCCAAGCAGCGCAACGAGTATCATGAAATTTCCAATAATCGACAATGCAATGCCAGCTTCGGTTCCTGGCTTCCCATCGGCTCGTTTCAAGATATCGAACAGAAACAACGGACCCAAAATCACACTTACCGATCCAACGAATGTAAAGATCAGTGCACCAGCTATGTGATACCATGTTTTCGCATAGAAGACCGTCTGACCGCAAGTGCTTGAACAGCTCATGAGTTGCTTTCCTTGGAACGGCAATCCAGGATCACGTCGCTGAAAATACACCGAAGTAAATTGGATCTTTTTCTGCAATGGTAAGGACCCGTGAAACGCACAAGCACCATGACCACCGGGCTCATCGATAAGCTTACTGTTCGCTTAAAAAGAAATCCAACTATCGATAAAACAGTAGTTACGATTCACAATTTGTTTATAAAAAAAACAGGACGTCCGAGTTACTGTAGTGTCGGAATTCGCACCGTCTCGGGATTCAGTTCAGGTTTCCCATGACGAATCACGATGCGGGCATTTTGAGCCAAGGGGAAGGAATGCAGCAGCGGAGCTAGCGCTGCAAATGTCTCTTGAGCATTGGTGCTGAAGATGAATAAAGCGGTTTCCTGGGGACCGGCCCATGATGAGCGAATCTCGCCCGATGGCTGTTCGTCCAAGATTTCGTTGATCTTATCTGCCAACTCATTGATATCCGATGTTTGGTACACTTCGTCTGGCAAGCTGACTCCATCTAAAAAAATCGCCAAACACTCGGCAACTCCAAAGGTGCTTGTGATCTCCTGCCCATCGATTTCATATCTGATGAGTGAACCTTTCGGAACGCCCTGCTCCTCCAAGACTTCACGGATGATGGGTAACCCTTTCTCGATATCATTGAGTTCTATGTCGATATCAACGTATTCAATGCCACATTCATCCGACAACTGCGAGCCGCCACCACAAACTTGCCCCAAATCATGGCTCGCCAAAACTTCATCCAGCGGATCCTCATACCGATCGCCACGGTCATTCGGCATGATGACTTCCCAAATAGTGACTTGGACAAAATGCGGCTCAGCCTGATTCATGTTGAACTCCTACGAATGCAGCTACTCTCGGGCTCTACTAGCACTGGCTCTGAAATGATAACAGCTAAGAGGCCCAGCAAAGCTTTTCAATAATGTTTTGCAATACCATTGTGGCCATCTGAATATTTCGCCAAACAATTAAATATGGTTAATTCTCGAAAAATGCCGTCGCTTTCCTGACTCTCCCACTCCCCATCCAAATAACCTTCAAGTAGAAAATTCCTCGACCAATCATGGCAAATTTGTTTAATTTTGACGCACCTATCATCTCCATTCCTCACCTGGTCTTTTCTTCAGATGGATCACAGCAGAGATCCTCCCGACCAAACCACTGGTGTCGAATGTTGCGCATCAAGAGTGCGCAGTCGAATTTGATAGAGCCATCTGGAAAGCGTTTTTTATCGTCAAAGAAGGTCGATTCAATCCTCTCGATCTCTAGTGCCTCCACAGTCCAGTTTTCGCAGCGAAGCTCAAGGCCATCGAAACGATCTTTACTTCGAGTTACGGAATAGCCCAGCGATCCCGAGGCAAAAAAACGTGATGCATCAGCCAACCCTGAAAATACCGATGTATCTGGGAGTTCGTTAGTTACGCTGCCAGAAACATGGATTCGAGTACTGCCATCATCACTTTGGAGTCCAACAGAGAGATGACTTTCCGACTCAAGAACGGCAAATTTCGCGTGATGATGAACGCCTGGAAACAAAGTACCCCCAACCCAAACGTTGATTGCTGAACTTGTATCTCGCCTTGGGATATAAACACCTTGCCGGATTTCCCCGTCAGCATCCCATTCAACAGCGATACGATGCGCGGCATTTTCAGAACCGATTCCAAAAGGTACCGGCAGGAATCGAGGTCGGACATTTTTAAGACGGATCAAGCAGATACCTGCAAGCGCGTAACCGTTGACCAGCTGGGGACGAAAGACACTCGGAAGAAGACGAGTTATTACGTCGGGATCCACATGGTAGTTGGCGAGAATTCGTCGTTCAATCAAACCGCTAATAACCGGTATTCGCATATTGAGTCCTCTACTTATCAAGCGAGTCGACCGGATAGCGGCATTTGAAATCCTAATTAGGAACCAACCGTTCCACTATATCGTTTTCAACGCCCTAAATATTGAAGCTACTATCGCATCTAAACCTGCTCGCCTAAAAAGCACCATTGGCGATTGCGATTTAGCAGGACAAGCTCAAGTCGTCGATTCCTTTAAACTTCGTAGTCATTTGGGATAAAGCGGATGGTACCTACTAATCAGATGATATCCGGACTGGTCTTCACAAGCACTGCGTTATAGACCGCGTGTCCGTAGCCCGATTAACTCCTATAGAAGGCCAATCATCGCTTTAATGACACCGGCAAAATACGACTTTCATCTTGGTACCATACAGCGCAGCCAGCCTCTTCGCAACGAAGACTGCCCTTTCGGGAAAATGGGAATCGAATTCGTAGTCGGTCAATGAGAAAATCCCAATTGCTCTCGCCGAATAACAACGCGTTGTAAGCCCCGCTGCGGAAGTAGCCATACAGCGAGAAGCTTTTTTGTGAGTTTTGTCATGCAGAGGTATTCGCTCGGCTATCTGCCGAGGGAATACCTGACGACACCGCGCCGGGAAGCGCAAGTCGCGCAAGCTTCTTCATGACTCCCTGCACTAATCCACGAGACCATAATCCGCCGCTGAAGCAGGCTGTCAGATGGTTGATCAAGCCTGGAATCACAAATGCCCTTCTACCCAGATTCCTCATCGCGGTATCCACCACAACATCCGCTGTCATCCAAGTAATCGGCAGCTTTGAATAGTCAACTTTATGGAGATACTTACCTGGCGTCTCCGTAGCGCCTGGTGCCAGTACCAAGATATCAACGCCCGTCCCCCGACACTCATGGAAAAGTGACTCCCCAAAATTCAGTAGATAACCCTTTGTGGCGGAGTAGTTAGCCATAAACGGCACGCCTTGGAATCCCATAAGAGACGAAACCAGGATAATTCCTCCCTTCTTTTTCGCCAACATACCTTGAAGGAAGTGATGAGTGATCTCAACTGGCGTGACACAATTTAACTGAATGAAAGCCTTCTCAAGTTGAATATTACTTGAGCTGAACGGCCCCGGTATTCCGCTTCCAGCATTATTGACGACAAGCCCAACATCCAAGTCGCGACACAAATCAATGAGCGGCTTCAGACAACCATCCTGCGAAAGATCTAGTTGTAAACAGCGAATCTGTATCTGGTACTCACTAGATAGTTGTTGTCGTAACTCGCTCAGCAATTCACTTCGCCTTGCGACGAGGATGAGATTCATGCGAGCTCGAGCTAGCTTCCTGGCAAAAACCTCACCAATACCGGACGAGGCGCCCGTAACAACAGCCCATTCACCGTACCTAGTGCGAAGATCTTTCATTTTTGCTCCCCAAGCACAAAGCTTTCTTATGCTGACATCACACTGCCCAGGGCCAACTCACCAATTAATGAATTAAGACCTTGACGAAATACCTAAAGAACTATTTGAGTCCCCATGTGAGGAGACTGAACCGATCGATTCATTAACTAGCGCAAACCGCACCGACGAATCACTCAGCAATCCAACGATACAGGAATCCTTTCACATCGAATAATCCTTTCGATCTCCCTCTTACCGATTCTCTGAGTTTAGCTCAAGCCATTCAATCAATTGCTCGCTGGATCCTTCCGCGATCAATTTGCGCAGCTCTTCTTCTTTCACGTCATCGAATGAACTAACGCCGAGTTGCTCGCGCACCATCATCGCTAGGTTTGCAGTCTGCACCGCTTCACGCATTTGCTCCCATACGATCGTGGCAACGGGACCGTTGCATGACATCACCGCTCCCATCGTCGAAGCATCGGCGATATGTTCGTACCCTGTATCCCACTGATCTCGCCAGGGATAATTAAGCGCAAAGAATGCAACACCCACACAATTACCCGACTGCGAAGGTACTAAACGAATGCCGGGCTCCCGCGCGGTTTTATCCCACAAGCAAGGCGTCGTATACCACATCCACGGCTTTCCCTGATAAATCTTCTTCTTTTCAGGATTGTTGTAGTACGGGGAAAAAACGTGCAAGCTGTAAGGCGTCCATGCATCGCAGTAAGGAGCGAGAATTTGAAATGTAGCAAGCTGCGCTGCCTCGGAAGGATTGAAGCATATGCGTACTTTCGGATCGACAGCGCGGAGCACCTTCGCTGCATCGATATAGCCTTTTAATGCTTCTTCTGTTGTCCCACCCGGTTCATCCATGATGCCAACGAAATAATCGTCATATTCCAGCCCAAGACTTTTCCAGCGAGCCACTGCTTCTGCAGCAGCCTTCTCATCGGAAGAGCCCCAACTAAGACGCAATAGCCTAATTCCCCTTTTCTTCATTTCTCCTTTACTCATCTCGCCAGGCCATACGTTCATTCCATGCTCGACAAAGTCGCGCAGGTAGGCCTCACCCTCGTGAGGTTGAGTCCAACCATCGACCAGCACAGGTCGTCGCGGTGTCGGTTTTATCGATGACACTCGAACCTTCAAAGTTATGATCTGCTCTGGTATGCCATCCGCCTGATAACGAATTTGAGACTCGTACTCGCCAGGCGGCACGCCATGTGTATCCAACGTCAACCAGACGCCAGCCACATTCAGCGGTGGAATCGTGAGACTTGGCCGACGCATCAAAAAGAAAGGAGTCCACGCTTGTCGATCCGGGCCATACGGCACAAATGCCTCAGCTCGCCATGTGACTGCTTTGGGAAAGGAACCACCCTGACCAACGAGCGGCCCAGGAATAACTTTGAAATTAATTGGCTGGTCCGTCAAATTGCGCAGAGCAATTTGAACCGCTTGGCATGTCTCACCCGCGACCAACATCTCTTTGCTCCTCGCTTTCGCTTGCTGCGGCGAGTTGGGCCATGAGTCACCCACGGTAATCCGATCAGCCCAGACATCTTGGGACAAGGGACGATAGGCGTTATCAGTCATCCACAGCATCATCCGATCGCTAGGACTTGCCCCCAGTTCCGCTGCTCGAGCACGAAACTGATCCATGGTCCAGGGTGGATGCACCGTGCCTGTCGGTGTGATATTGGGATCATCGACAAGAAACAGTGTGTAGATCCGTCGATACGTGCCACCATTGCCAGAGCCGTCGAGAACAAAATCCACTGTTACATCGCCAGGCTTCTCAACAGACACCTCTCCCATTTTCATCCAGACAGTGGGAATATTTCCTTGGTGGTGGTACGTAAATGGTTCGCGACCTCCAGCAGACACTTTTCCAAACCAAGGCGCGGTATAATTCAGGTTGGTCGAATTGGACAACACCCACATCGCATACCGACCCGGTTTTGATACAGGGACTTTCGTCGTGACGGTTCCCTGCGGATTACCATAACTCGCTTCAAGCCGACCTGGACCACCGTACCAGTTACCATAACTTGCCAACGGAGTATCTTTGTAATTACCATCCTCGCGAAGACCCTCGATATTGCCTCCCACATCATGCCAAACATAGTTGTAGCCGATGGACTCCTTGCGGACATCCGCCGTCAGCGTGTTGATCTGCCGCGCAATACGGACCGGATTAGCGACTATGTTCCACGTCTCATCGTAGATCACCTGACGCTCCGGACGGCGGTAGTCCGGGACATTACCTTCTTCGTACTCAAGTTTCGCTAAAGCTTCGATTTGCTGCGTCCAGAATTCACGACTTAGGGCAAAAAGCTTCGGATACTTAGCCGCATCCTCCCAAGACAAAGGTCGTACTTGCCACCAGCGCCATGAAGCTAAATCGATCGGATTTAATTCGGGTGTTAATGTCCACTGCGATCCGCTTGCTGAGGACGACTGACGCATCACTTTTCGCGATTCTTCGTCGGGCGGCTTTGCCCACCACTCATTCGTAAGGTACAAGCAATCGACTCGCCTTACATCGTAGCCGCCTGCGCCATGCCACCAACGTGTCACATGGCCAAGCTTTACTACTAGATTACCCGCAGGCAAATCAATCAACATGTCATGCCACTGCGGTCCACTCTTCTCCGCAGGTTGATCGTAAAACTCGTCGGCCTGCGCGATGGGCCCTTGTGACTCCAAGCCCTCGCGATAGATCCTCAACGAAGTTACTCCACGCGCGTTGGGGTTACCGTAATACTGGATCCAGATTCGATACAATCCCGGCTCTGGCACACGCAGCGGTAATGAAACCGTCGGGCCCGCATCGGTCGCACTACTGACAATACTCTCCTGGTCGACCGTCCAGCCACTTAACTGATCCTGGCTAAGTCTCTCGGGCTCTAGTAAAAGTCGCGTTACCGTCTTGGGAGGTATCAATGCTGAGGCATCAAGCAACTTCTCAGGCGTCAACCCTTGTGTCTTCAGGTAGTCGTGAAACTTCTCGACCATGCCCGCATTATGGCCCATATGCCAAAGCGTCATACCGAGAGAGTATCGTGCTCCGAGAGGCTCATCCACCAGCGGACTTTCATTCCCGCGGGCTACCTCACTATCTTTTTCTTCGATCGCTGCATCGACATATAATTCGCAAGCACAATCCAACCTCTCAGGGACCTCAGCAGCAAGCGCCTCATGCCCGGCGACTATCGCCACAAGCCACGCTGCGAAGATCAAGCAAATACCGCTATTAGTCGATGTCGAGCTGAATTTCCGTTTTCTTTCGCAACTTCTACATAACGTCTGCGTCGTCATGATTCGACAGTTGATGCAGTGTTGTTTCAGCGAATAAAAAAGATCAATTAGCATATGGATGCCCTGGTTGTCGACCTTACAAACGAATTCTATCTTTGCTCTTCCAAAGGACGCTTCCGAGATCAGCAATTAAATCAGCGTCATATCTTTTCGAGGATATAGACGCCAAGCGATTCATTTGCCCCCCTATATCTTCTGATTATCTACTCGAAGGAAACACTGCGTCCTGCTTACTAGCAGTATTTTCTTCCACTTTTTTAGTTCGTTCTCGGTGATTGGTACCTCGAATTTCACAGAATACGGGTGCACCGGTCTTTGACTCAGCAACGCTCTTTATTCTACATTTTTTGGTTCAACCGATTTTTCCAAAAAATGAAGAAGGTGAGTAGCTGGGAGCATCTCAGTATTGTCGTGGATCGCTCTGCGGTCCAACGCATCGACTCTTTCGCGCACGCGACAATCCCCAGCAAATCTAACTGTATTCCAGCACTAATCCCGCTTCCAACTTGAACTGTTGGTACGTATAGCGGTTAAGGTTCACACCGTTTCGAAGAAACCAGTGGATAGTTGGGAGCATCCCAGTATTGTCGTGGATCGCTCTGCGGTCCAACGCATCGACTCTTTCGCGCACGCGACAATCCCCAGCAATTCTAACTGTATTCGAGCACTAATACCGCTTCCAACTCGAACTATTGGTTCGTATAGCGGTTGAGGTTCACACCGTTTCGAAGAAACCACTGGATAGCTGGGAGCATCCCAGTATTGTCGTGGATCGCTCTGCGGTCCAACGCATCGACTCTTTCGCGCACGCGACAATCCCTGGCAATTCTAACTGTATTCTAGCACGAGTACCGCCTTGCTGATCAGAAGCACAAATATCGCTTCGACTCGATGTTATGGATTACACAAATACTGTTACGCCAGACCAAATTGGCTTTACGGTTCTATCAACCAAGGACAGCACCCTTTATTACTCCAACGACTGGTACTTTGACACAAGCACTCGAACTTGGAAGACGCGTCTACAAAACGTTAGTGGATATATGAGAATCGGTTAATTATTTGACTGGTGACGAACTTTTGTAGTCACTTAACAACTCGGATTAATCGTTGCTGCGACAACGACTTTATAGGTAGTGGTAGGCAAAACCGTCGCCTTTAGAGAAGTAGCCACCGAACGATGAATTCTATTCTGGCCTTCGGTTCAGGCATTAAAGCGCAAGAGGCGTTTTCAGGCTGGCGAAGTCATTGCGATTCAAATGTTTGGAGTATGTACAAATACAGAGGAGACATTTTCTCGTGACACAAAAGCTGAACTTCTCATCCAGAATGAACCAGTCCCAAAGTTTGGTCCATTTTCAGTGTTAGTACGCCGTGCCCTTGCTCAGCGCAGCGGTGCTCATGCTCAGCGCAGCGGTGCTCATGCTCAGCGCAGCGGTGCTCGTGCTCGAACGCGGTTCTACATGTGCCAGAGCCCCTGGGACAACGTCGAGTGTGCGCGTTGGACGGCGGAGCCATCCACGACTATGGAATCAGGCCAGATCCATCCTCAATCGCAGCCACAACGTCGCGCAGAAAAGCGGCCGCAGGCGCGCCATCCACAACCGCATGATCAAACGTTAAACTCAAAGTCATCACCTGACGCGATTCCACTCGATCACCAACGGTAAACACCGGCTCGCGTCGAATACAACCCATGCCCAAAATCGTTACTTCACCGAAATTGATGATCGGCGTAAATGCATCAATTCCATAAGCACCTAAATTCGTCAGCGATATTACCGCACTCCCAGCGTCACGACTCGTCAATCGTCCGGCTCGAGCTCGCCCTATCAACTCCTGCGTCTGCTGCGTGATGCTCACCAAGGTCTGAGTTTCCACGCCTCGCACCACCGGTACCAATAAACCATCGGCAGTATCCACCGCGATTCCAATATCAATCCCCTCGCCACCAACCGCAATCAACCCCGTATGCTCTTCATTCCAACGCACTGATACCTGTGGATGTTTAATCAATACACCGGTAAGCAGCTTAGCCAACATATCGGTATACGAAGGCACCCATTTCGCCTGCGCCGATTTGAATTGTTCCCGCAACGCAACCAACTTGGTCACGTCCGCTTTCGTGGTTAACGTCACCGGAATCACATGGCTCAAGCTTCTTCTCAAGCGTTCCGCAATCACCTGTCGCCGCGGAGATAACCCAGCAGAGACCGCAACAGCCCTACCTGCGCTCGGCAACGCATCGAGTTGCGCCCCTAAGGCCAGAACATCTCGCTCCCGCACGCGCCCTCCACGCCCCGTACCCGCAACTTTCTCCCAATCTATCCCCAAGCCTTCCGCCGCTCTTCGAGCTCGTGGAGTTGCATGTCGATGTTCAACGACCTCAGAACGCACTGTATCGCTAGAACCTATCGGCAGTGGCTCGTTTTCTACTGGCGTTACCGCAGCACTCGCCGAGATCACTTCGGGGGCTCCGGAGCCGCCACCCGCACCTTCATTCGGAGGCATCTCTCCTGGCGCAAGCAGATATCCCAACAGTGTCCCCACAGCTACCACCGTGTCTGGCTTTGGAGAATTCTCAGGTATAAATAATCTGCCCGCCTCAACCGCTTCAATCTCTTGAACCGCCTTCTCACCTTCCATCTCAAACAACGGCTGGCCAACTGCAATCTCCTTTCCTGAGCCTTGCAGCCATCCAACAAATCGACCTTCTTCCATGGACCAACCAAGTCTCGGAAAACGAATCTCTGCAGCCACCGTTTACTCCTCTATCAATTCGCAAATTGCATTTTGAATATCAGCCGCAGAGGGGACAACCACCTTTTCCAACGAAGGACTGTAAGGTGTCGGGCAAAACGCCCCCGTCAATCTGCGAATCGGAGCATCGAGTTCATCGAAACCAACATCAGCGACCCGCGCTGCGATCTCCGCACTAAATCCACAATGCGCCGGTGGCTCATCCACCACCAGCAATCGCCCCGTCTTCTTAACCGATGCCAAGATCGAATCGATATCCAAAGGACTCACCGTCCGCGGATCAATCAATTCCACCGAAATACCTCGCGATGCCAATTCATCACAAATTGAAAGCGTCAAATGAACCATCCGCGCCAAAGCGACGACTGTAACATCCTTACCTTCACGTATTACACGAGCCTTACCGAATTCGATTTCATAATCGTCCGCTGGCACAAGCTCTTTGGTCTGCAAGATCTCACGATGCTCCAAAAAGATCACCGGGTCATTACAGCGCAGTGCATGCTTCATTAACCCTTTGGCATCAGCAGCCATCGAAGGAACGACCACTCGCAAACCGGGAATTTGCGCGAATATTCCGTAATAACTTCCCGAATGATGCGTCGCAGCCGAATGACCAATACCGATACAACCTCGCAGCAACACCGGCATATTCAGTCGACCGCTGGACATGTACTGCATCTTGGCGATCTGATTAATGATCTCACCAAATCCATCCAACACGAAATCGGCAAACATAAAATCGATCACCGGCCGGGTACCGGTCATCGCAGCACCACATGCCAAGCCTACAAATCCTCGTTCGCAAATCGGCGTATCACACAGCCGCTCGGCTCCATACAATTGATAAAGTCCCTTGGTCGTTACAAAATTGCCGCCGCGAACGCCAATCCCTTCCCCCATGACAAAAATATTGGGATCTCTTGCCATCTCCTCTGACAAAGCTTCCAGCGTTGCCTGCGAATAAGTCAAAATACTATCCTGCATTCGCATCCGCTTCGGAAGCTCGCTCACGACGGTCAACTTAGATGCCGAATAGATGTACTCTGTTGCTGTCGTCGCAGGAGGCTCGGGACTCGCTTCCGCTTTTTGTCGGGATGCTGCGACTAAATCACGAACCTCGGATTCAATTGTCTCGAAGTCCGCTGCCTGAACACCTCCATCGACCAAAGCGTTTTCTTTGGCTAAGGTGTGCACTTTTTCTTTCAGCCGCAATATGGGACAGCGAGTCTTCCACTGTTCGACATCCTCTTTCGTTCGATACGTGAAGTCTCCCATACCTTCTGAATGGGGACGCGTACGATACGTTTTGCACTCAATCAAAGTTGGCCCTAGTCCTCGCCGAGCTCGTTCGACCGCTTCGCCAGCGATACGATAGATCTCCAGGACATCATTTCCATCCACTTCATAACCAGCTATCCCGTACGCAGCTCCACGCGAGCCAACACTCGGGTTGCCACTGGCATAGGCAAAAGGGACCTCGGTCGCAAACTGATTGTTCTCGCAAATGAACAACACCGGCAGCTTCCAAATACTCGCCATGTTGAGGCCTTCATGGAAGGCACCATTGTTCACCGCACCATCGCCAAAAAAGGCAACAGCGATTCCACCGTTTTTAAGCAGCTTCGAACTGTATCCACCACCACATGCTTGCAGGATACAAGGTGCCACGATTCCGCTTGTCCCCATCATCCCAATCTCGGGAGAAAATAAATGCATGCTTCCCCCGCGACCGCGCGAACAACCACCTTCTCGACCGAACAATTCCGCCATCAATTCCACCGGAGACATTCCCTTGGCCAATGCATGACCATGCCCGCGATGGGTACTGAAAATAGAATCTTTGGAATTCAGGTGGGCGCACACCGCAGTAGCGATTGCTTCCTGGCCC
Organism: Planctomycetota bacterium; assembly: GCA_041178745.1. Classification (GTDB taxonomy): domain Bacteria; phylum Planctomycetota; class Planctomycetia; order Pirellulales; family Pirellulaceae; genus JAFLCP01. Next base: position 14,588 of record JBEGUT010000008.1, read on the forward strand.
ACATACGTATGGCAAGCTCCATGAATCAATCCCTTCTGATGGCAGCGAGCCAGTTCTTCCTCCGTCTGCCGAATCATCTGCATCATGCGATACAGGGAAAGGATCAATGAACGTTCCCACTTTGCATTCTGACTCATTGTGACTAACCTTTTTGAGATCGCTCAGCTCGAAAACTTTGGACCGCTCCGCGTAAATGCCCTGGAGTCCCTCCTCCATTCAACGCAAGATTTCCTCCATCGAGCGGAATCAATGCGCCAGTAATCCAGGACGAAGCGTCGGAAGCCAGTAGCACCGTCAAACCCATAATGTCCGATGGCTGGCCCAAACGCCCGGCAGGAATACCCTTTAGAAACTGAGACTCCAAATTGGGATCCTGTTCCATCCGAGCTTTCAAGCTTGGATTGACCACCTGAGCAGGCAGAACAGCATTAACGCGAACCCCACGATGACTCCACTCGGTGCTCAACTCACGAGTCATCTGCACAACGCCCCCCATCGCGATACTGTAAGCGATATGTCCTCGCCCCAATGCCGTTGTACTGGCGAGCGATCCAATATTCATAATCGAACCGCGCTGCTGCTTGAGCATGCGACGCCCCGCCTCTTGGCACATCGCAAATCGCCCCACTACCAAATTCTGCAAGACACGCTGCAAATCTTCGATCGATAAATCCTCCGGAGTTGATAGACATCCATCTCCCGCGATGTTACCCAAAAAATCAACCCGCCCCCAAACTCGATCCACTTCTTCAAATAACTCAGCGATCGCTTTAGGATCGGAGACATTCGTATCGGCACAGCGCACATCAACGCCCATCTCACTGAGATGACTTGCCGTCATCCTGGCACCGTCGAGGTTACGATCGACCAGCATCAGCGCTGCACCTGCTTCTCCAAGCGCCATCGCAGCAGCTTGCCCGAGCCCTTGTGCTGCACCCGAGACCACTGCGACGCGTCCCGTTAAATCAAACATCTCGTTTCCCATGAGCCAACACTTCTCATTTTCAAGTTTCACGAACCAATGAAATACGGCACGATTTTGTAAACAAATACCAGGGCTGCCAATCCAAGATAAAACAAACCGCATCCAGCCAAGCCAAACGACTGATACCACCTAGGACGTAAGACTCTCGGCAAAAATTTATGATTGATCCATAACAGTTGAAAAGATGTAACGCCGATGGCCAGATTGTTGAAATTGGCAATAAAGTCCGTCATCAGTTTGGGAACCTGGCTGAAGAAGTACGCGCACAAAAAGGACCATAACGCATAGCTTGCAAGAATCGTGTAGTAGATATACTTCACCTGCTGCGGCTTCATCGTATTGCGAACGCGTCGATTGGCGGTCCATATCGCATCGGTCCAGCGTCGACTAAAGTCATCGAGCACGGACATTTGACTTGGCAGCATCACGCATAGACCTGTCAGCAAGGCGACGATCCACAACAATTGAGCCCACACAGGTGCAAACCCTGCGTTGCGAATACCATCAGCGGTCACGATCGCCTGGGCTACCGACATCTGTTCGGTAGTAATCGTTGAATGCTTCGCAAACTGCATCGACAGAAGTGCAGGCAGCGCCATTCCAACAAAGCATCCAGGCGCCCACACAAATACCTGATCGGTGATGATATACCGCCACCATCCGCGCCAACGCCGCATATTGTCATCGGTAATAGGAAAGATTTTTCCAACATGACTTAACGTTACGTTGCGACCACCGAGCGCGCTGGGAATCGCGCCGACCTGGGACCCCATCCCCCAACCTTTATCGCGCACGAAACTCGAATACGTCGAGTTCGCCAGTCCACCTCCACCCGCATAACCTGCGAATGCTCCCACCACAATCAAACTTGCAGTCGATACGACAGGCCATTCGCCAACTTGCCACAAGTGATAAAAAGAGTTGGTGACGATCTCGCCACCCTGTCCATCCGAGACTGGGACATTGCCGAATTTCACAAAGCCGCTGAAGACATTCCACCAATTCTCAGGACTGACAAAGGCAACTCCCAAACCGAAACAGAATCCCAACACAACGATGATCTTGACCGTCATCACTCCCTGCAGGATGTTGTACACTTTGCCTCCCAGAATCACCGGTAATGCCACCCCCAGCAAGCACGCGTAGGCTAAGGGCACCACCAACCATGCATCCTCTTTGGTTGGCGGCCTATCCAGATAAAGCGATGCAATCATCGCCGCTCCATGAGTCGATAAACCTGGCACCAATGCAGAAATATTCAGGAGCATCATTACGGCTACCCAGAACCAGGGCCCGGGCAAACAGCGCATGAACCCGGTGAAAATCGGCTCGCCACAATACATCGCGTAACGACCGCACTCCATGTTGTAAAACACCTGAAGGATGATCGCGATCGTTGCGATCCACATTAATCCTCCACCGTATTTCGCTGTAACAGCAGGTCCTAGCAACCATTCGCCGCCGCCGATTTGGATTCCCATCATCACAATGCCAGGACCAATAAAACTGGCCCAGTTGCGCCAGCTTAATGGCTTCGGTTCCGGCAACTCACCAACCGTCCAGTCTGGAATTCTTCCAGACTGGATTTTGGTTTCAGTCGATTCAGACGCAGTCATCAGCACAACCTTTCAAACCACCGGATCGTAAAAATGATCTTACCCCAACTCGACTGAATCTCTTTGCTGTTACTATCTCGAAACCGTTTTAATAAAAGGTCTCAAAGCATCGTTGATTTTTCATGCACTCGGCGTAACTCGGTTTCATCGCTAACAACAACTCGCTTAATTTCGCTCTTCTAACCATTAGTACAAAACGATCGCTCGTCCTGGACCGCCATGACAATCTGCGATCTTCAAAGCAGCGAAAAGAAAATATGCGTTCTTCGGAATTTGATTGAGGTTAACTAAATACTCAACGCCTACCATGTCGCGCGAGCCCAAAGCCCAATAGGTCATCAATGAAGACTTTTCATCGACTCCACCAAGATTAGGAGCATCGGTGGCCACGCAACGAATTCCTTTGCTTTGCAAATACACCACAGCATCTGCGCTCAAGGCGGGCCAACCTTCACTCTTGCCCTTGTAAGCGTCGCTCCACATCGTCGCTCCAATCTGTCCAGCTTTATCAGGAGCGGAATTCAAATAGCGATCAAGATAGCCGGTTCGAAAGAGAACAACGTCGCCTGGCTTAAGTGCCCCTTCAACTTTTTCTGCAGCCTGAATCCACTCTGGAGTAATCGTCGGACTTGCAGGCCACGACGACTCATTGGTCGTTCCCTGCAATTTCGTGACATCGATCACGCGAGCGGCACCACACGTCCAATCGAGCGGCACCTTCTCAGTAGTTCGATCACTGAACCCGCGTTTCCCATACTTTCCTTCGTACTCTTCCAACCACGCGCGTACCTCAGGAGCATACTGCGGCTGTTTTCCCTCAGGAGGCAAAGCATAAGCTGGTGGTACTAAATGCGTACCGGCCATCGAATCGAGCATGTGACCATGATGCCACATATCGAGATAATCATTGTAAAGAAAATCGATTTTCAAATAGACCTGTCGATGCTCGCCCGTGTTTCGACCTGGATCTGTCAAAGGAAATCGCGGAGCTAAAGTCGGAGAAAGATCGATCGCTCGCTTGTTCTTGCAGGAATCAATCAATCGCTTCGGCAACTCTCCACCGACGATCGAAAACGCTCGCCCTTCACCATATGGTCCGCCTTCATGCTTCGGACCTAGGAAACAATAAAACGCTCCCGTCGAAGGCAATGCACTTAATTGTGTCGCACCTTCCGTCCATATCATTCCATGACGCAAACCAGCATAATGCGTTGGCTCAGCCATATCGGGCATCGGCCCCATGCTGGGACTGTCCGTACCGAGAGCCATCACACCACGCTGCGCGAGAAACTCCATCGTCTCAGGATTCGGATCGGGATATCCGGGTACCTTGCGATCCACAACATCGGAAATAAAACGAGATCCTTCCGGCAATGGGCGATAATACTTATCGGAGTAATCGCTGCGAAACAAAACCACATCACCAAAGCGAACCGGTCGATGTAGCTTCTCAAACCTTTGCACATGCTCCGGCTGCACCAATGGGCTCTCTCCCTTCGGTGCTTTATCCAGCAAATCTCTCACATCCACGATGCAAGCTTCGCCACCGAATTGCCATGCCTCGATCTTGTCCGTATAAGCTAAACCCAAAGGACCGGACTTTTCTCTTTTCAACTCCGGTCTGGCTACCGAGTGCGGTGGCGTATCGAGTTGCGTCCCAGTGTTTCCATCAATCAAAAGTGAGTCGATGTTGTAGGGGCTCACCAAACCAATCACTGCTTGATGATTGATTTGAAATTTCGGAAAGGGATGCGTTGGCCAGTTCGATGGATAGTCCTGCGAGATCAGAAGACTGTGATCAACAAAACTCGCTTTCTGAGTATTGTTCTCCTCTTGCTGCGCTAGGCACGGCAGACTAGAAGTGAACAAAGAAGCAACCATCGCGCAAGTGAAAAGATGTTTTAGGTGGCCTATCTTTGCTTTCATCGAAGAGTTCCTACAGTTCAAGGAGAGGATAGATGAGATTGCGCCAATTTCAAAAGCCCTAACAATGTATCTTCACCGACCGATTCCTGAATCGGTACAGAGAATTGTTCTTCTAGCAGTCGCGTGAGCCGTGGTAAGGCCTGCGTCAAACCTCCAGATAGAACTATTTTTTCCCAGCTGCGAGTGGCATCCAATTTGGAAGCAGCCGCGAAGTAGTTGTTCGCCATCGCGCGACAGCTTGCCAAAAAGATGTTACCAACGGTTAAGTTGTCGGTGGTCAGATTCGTTAAGCTTCCCGCCGAACCTAAAGGACCTGCATAGAAAGCGATATTCGCTTGCAATTCGCTATCGATAGCGTTCTCTACTTTCTCAGCGATGCGTTGCCAGAGTTGCTTGTAATCGATCGATTCATGATTGAATAACTCCGTAAACAGATCGACCAACGCATTGAGTGATCGACCGGCAGGAAGATGGGTAATCGTATTGATCCAATCGTTTTCGAAATAACATCGAGTTTGATATTGCCCCGATTGAAACTTCGATGTCCGCATGCTCACCTGGGAGCCGGTCGAAATGTTGACCGATAACTGTCGGCGTCCAAGACCAGCTCCGTACAACGCAGTCTGGTGATCGCCAAAAGCACCATGAACACGAATGGTCCGTGAACCGTTTTTCCAAACACCAATCGTTTCGATCCCCTGAATCAACTCGGGCCACCAAAGATCTCCGAGACCAATTTTTTCCATCGCTTTGTAATGCCAATCGTTTGTCGTCAGGTCGAGCAGACCTATCGCTGTGGTGACATGCATTCGCCCGGGCTGCCGGCAAAGTTGACTGATGACAAAGTCAGAAATTGAAAGTGGCATGACGCCATCGATGAGATCGTTACTGTCCTCGAGGCAATACAGCAATGCGGAAGTAGACCCAGCCTGTAACTCTCGACCGAGACTCATCATGATCGGTTCGGGCCAACGATCGCGAATCCGATCGAGATAGCTTTTATTAAGTACTGCTTCCTTGGTCGATCGCACATCGCGCCAGGAAATATAATTCGATCGCGCGAGCCCTCGATCATCCGCTAGAATCAAGCCACCCATCTGACCGCAGACCCAAAGATCAAAGTCGTGCTCCAGATCCCTACCCAAATCATTGACCAACGCCACCACAGTCTCGATCACCGCGGTCGGATCCATCTCGATCTCGCCAGCCGACAATCCTTCCAGCGGAGCGGGAAATGGCAACGACCTAGACCTTAAGCACTTACCCGTGGACAGGTCTAGCACTGCTGCTTTGATCGATGTTGATCCGATATCAAGGCCGAGCGTCTTTTGCACGACTACACCACTTCACACTTTCTGGCTCACGGGTTCTGGCTGGCGGCCTGTTCCTTGATTCAACATCTCTTGTTGGACGATTCGAGTTGACCATTTCTGGCTGTCACGCACCCTCGATTACTGACGTTCTTCGATGACCGGATTGGTCAAGGCGCCGATACCCTGTATTTCAATTGTGACCGTATCGCCACCTTTGAGAAATACCGGTGGCTTTCGTGCACCCCCTACACCATGCGGAGTTCCAGTCAAGATCACCGTACCTGGGCGAAGCACCGTGCTACCGCTGAGAAACTCGATCAAGGTTGGAACATCGAAGATCATGTCGTTGGTATTCCAGTCCTGCATCACTTCGCCGTTGAGAACGGTACGAATTCCTAGTTGGTTTGGGTTGCTGATTTCGTCAGCCGTCACCAAGCAGGGCCCAAGTGGACAGAAGGTTGCAAACGTCTTACCTCGGCACCACTGCGAACCACCGAACTGCATTTGCCAATCTCGCGCACTGACGTCATTTGCACAGGTATACCCGAGGACATAATCGAGGGCCTTTTCCTTCGGAACATTGTGACATGTCTTGCCGATGATCACTGCCAATTCGCACTCATAGTCAACCTTATCACTTCGCAATTTGCGCGGCAAAACTATTGGATCGCCAGGGTTTTGTACCGTACCGCTATTTTTCATGAAGAGCACTGGGAACTCAGGAATCGGTTGATTTCCTTCAGCAGCATGTTTTCGATAATTCAAGCCGATACACATGATGTCACGTGGTTCAAGCGGAGCAAGTAATTTTTTGATCTCGACTTTCTCGCCGGTATCTCGCAGCGAGCCCAACAACTCACCTTCCAACCGAGTCACACTTTGATCAGCGTGCAGACTACCGTAGTGAACAGATCCATTAGCGGCTTCAAAGCGAACAATTTTCATAGTCGATCCTCAATATGTCGAATTCGTTATTAAAAAAGTATTCTGAAAAGTTATCTCTAATTAAGGTTAACGTAAGAACTTCGGCTCTACACCAACCATCGCTCCTGCCTGCCGGAGTTTTTCAATCACATCTTCCGGCAAAGCAATACCGACTTGTTCCGCTTCGCGTTTCAGCTTCCATTCCCTTTCGCCGGGAATTAGAACACGTTGGACACCTTCTGCGGCGGGAGCAGCATGGATCTCATCGATCAATCGCTTTAATTTATCATCGAATACCTCTCGCTCGGCGATCGTATTGACATCGATGACCGTGAAAGAAGCATTATGTCGTGACGACTGATCGGCGGGATCGAACATCCAACTACCTACCTGCCATGTCACACAACCACCGGGCAAAACACCCGATAAAACCTCGCACCACAATCCGATACCATAGCCTTTGTGACCAGCCATCGGGGCCAGCGAAGCCTTCGCCGGATACAAGCTTCCATCGGTAGTTGGTAAACCATCAGGACCGATCAACCAAGTGGGCGGAATCGGCTCTCCTCGCTGGCATGCGGCATAGACTTTTCCTCCAGCAACTGCGGCAGTTGCCATATCCAGCAGGATAGGTTCGCCTAAGCCGAAAGGTATCGCATAGGCCAGTGGATTGCTTCCTAAAACTGCACCTCTGGCGCCAGGCGCTGCGACACTAGGGATATCATTACCCGTCACCATCGCAATCATGCCTTCAGCAGC
>JBEGUT010000009.1:0-21729 GCA_041178745.1 Planctomycetota bacterium
GCGGAAGTGCAAGATCTCCGTTTACAGCATTTAGTGGTATGGGCTAAACACTTTCTTGATGATGTTGATATAGCGAACAGGCAGTATCTTGACCAGATTGCACAGCGATTAGTAGAGAGCCGGCAACACGAGAAGGCATTTGACTACTCTGCAGGTATTAGAACATTGAGTCAGATCCCTGAGTCCATGCGGGATGTGGTGATTGGAGGGGATGAAGAAACAGTCACACAAGCGCTCACTCGCCTAAGTCAAAAGCAGCAAGAAATAAGATCGACCGAGAGGAAAATTAAAATATCTCTTAAGACTCGAAGCTTCGACAAGCTTCTACCCGAGGTTGAGAAATTTTTGAAGTTGGATCCTACTAGAGTTGATATGTTAAGGCTGAGGGAGCAGCTAATTACGCGTTCCCTAAAACTAGAAGAAGTTCGAGACGAATGCTATGGGGCCGCTGAGAAAGCTTTCGCAATCCAGGATTACTCTGGTTGTCTAGAGCTGCTAAATAAGATCGATCCATCAATGGATGATGCAGACACTCTACTGCTAAAGATAAATGCTAGTGATGCTATTGAAAAAGTCCAAAGAATGGATCGGCAGATTTCGCTAGCGGTTGAAGCAAAACAATTTGACGGGCTGCTGATGTTAGTCGACCAATACTTAGCTTTGAGAAGCAACGATGAGCAGCGGAAGCAACTACGTCAGTTATTACTGCAACGCAATAGCGATCAGAAATTAAAAGTTGTGGAGAATGGAAACAAGTTTGTTGGATTCCTGCAACGAGTTGATTTTGCCAATTCGATTGAATATCTAAAAAGAGTTGCTAAGACATTTTGCGCAGCGCGAATATCGATTCTCTGGAAATCGGCGGATGGACAGGCGACGGGAAGTCAAAAGTTCTACGCGATTGCAAAGATCGTTGGCATTATTTTACTGATGTGTATAGGACTAGCATTTGTGATCGGCTTGAACGGTGTTGCGTATCGCACGGAAAAGCAAGCTTCCATCGAGGAGGCACTGAGAAGGAAGGATTACGAAGCTGTGCTCGATATTGATCCGAGAAATGAGCAGGCTCTCGCGATGAGGAATAATCAGGTATCGATGACAAAAAGAGAGGAGACGGAAGAAAAACGCATATTTGCAAAGAATGACTTGGTAAATAAAGGAGATCATAACGATCGTAGGAGGATTTGGAGCAATCAAAGCTACAATAGTCGTATTGAATGGGTTGTAAACGACTCGTGGCGTGAAGTCGAAAATCTGACAGGGGTAACCCGTTGGCACTTTCGAGAGTTATCCCGCACCGATGAGTATTTGGAATTGCAATTAATTGAACGTAGTCAAACCATTCGATTTTATCCCGATAAGGCGGAAGTACTTAATAATGGTAAGTGGGAATGGATCAGCAATGGTAAGTGGGAAAGTCAATAACGAATTATCTATCTGTTTAGCAATCCACGGTGTCTCGCGAGTTCCTTTTTCAGTAATTCATAGTTTTGTCGAAGTGGTGCAAGAGAGTTTTCACGATCAAAGATCGGGTCATAGGTCGAAACACTTTCGTTGAGTAGTCTCGCGTGATATTCAGGGTCTTTGAGCCCGAACGCTCGAATCAGATTGTCATGTCTGTCCAAAGCCTTAACTACCGCAAGTTCTCCAGTGAGTTGTCCGACATGGGTGAGAAAGTCAGCTCGTGATTGGCTTCGTCCCTTGGTGAGCTGCATTACTCCGTCACAGATCTCTCTGTCGAAGTTCCTTTTCAGGCCTTCAAGTGTAAGTTCTTGAGGCTGACTACTATCTTCTACAACATCGTGCAGCAGAGCTATGATCACTGCGCGACTAGACAGGTTTAGCTCCATCGCATGTATCGCCATATTTCTCGGGTGCTGCATGTATGGAATATGAAAAAGTCCTGCTTTGTCCTGTGGGCGGGCAAACGAAGCACCCGCATGCGCTACAGAGGCAAGGTCATGAGCACGAATGACTTTTGAATGAATCGCTGTAGCTCCAAATTTTAGAGCCGCCAATTTCGAAAAATGAGATAAGGATTTTTCGATATCAAGATTATCCCGAAGGAGTCGCAGAACTTCCGTAGATACCCCCAGTTCCCTGAGCTTGGCAAGAAAGCTATCCGTATTTCTTGAAGAGATGTCTCGCCAAGCAGGAATGTTCAGTCCTGCAACATGATTGATTTCAAACCAGATTGTCGCCTTCTCTTTTGCCGAAGCATTGTAAAAAGTCTCGGCAGCACGCACATAGGCTCCGTAGAACTCATCGCGAGCTATAGTGCAGAGCGGTTCTGCCTTCCCGTCGGGCGAGGTTGACCAAACGATACAAGGATCTCTGTCTCTGGTGACACCAAGATTGTTAAGAGGTTCTGCTTCACTGGGATCTGTGGTACCCTTTTCCATGTTGCACCTCAAAATACTTCTTCTCGTGAAAAGGTATGATTCTCTTTGGCTCATCTGCAGATTGCGGGGCTATCAGATGTTTGCGTGGTCAATATAGCAACTGGGGGGAAAAGCTAGTGGTTTATGAGGTCCCATGAGGAGCAAAAAAAGGTACTGTTTTGGGCTTGTCCTTGGTTCCTTGAACTGAAGTGTTGCAATACCCGCAAAAGATTCATGCTGGAAATCTGGTATAAGAACACCGACAAAAATCGCGTATCGACCGGAAGGCTTCTGTTTGAAACAGTTCTTGGGCAACAGGCCAGCATCACTCGTATTGGGACGCGATGAAAAATACCTTCCTTAAGAATGCGCTATCTAAGAAGATCACCGGGGTTAAAGTACGGCCCAATAAAAACCACCTCGCATCTTTTCTCGATTGCGTAAGAAAGGATTCTGTCCATTTCAAGGAGGAATTCGAGGCATGCGCACCTCTCAATCCGATGATATATCTTCTTGCTAGGGTAGTTCTCTGTTTTACGATTTACCTTCGCTACGTTGACACTTGGTACGACTGACCAACCACCATCTCCTGTCTGGAACTGCGTTTCGACCAATACTTCAATCTTTTCTGCGATCTTTTGTACACGCGACCGAAAAACTCCGAACGCCCAGCGAAGAAATGGCAAGACACGACCCGTGGCAAAATGCATGGAGTATTCGTCAAGGTCAATTTCAACGTCATGAAGATGATCTCCTATTTCAAGAAGGATCAGAGTTCTCAATACATTTGGAACCCTCGTTCCTGGAACATCCAAGAATTTCGGTCCATCCGGGATTACTGTCGTGGACTAAACCTTTACCCACAATAATCCCGGATGGACCCAAATTCTGCTGACGAGGCAAAGTGAAAAAGTTTTGATTAAACACCAACTAACCTAATGCATAGGCTAGGAAGATGCCTAATAGAAAGGAACCGGCCTAGTTGCTTTAGCTTGAGAGGTCGGAAGGAAGTCTATTCAGCCAATTCTTGTCACTCGGTTATTCAAAACGCCTGCCGATATAATGAAAAATTACATCTCATTCGAATCCTGTCCCTCCGGTGGTTTTCGTGATTCTGGCTTACTCGTGGTATAGGCAGCTACTGCAACAAGCATGCCGGTAGCTGCCCCAGAAAGAGCTCCCCACATGATGTAGACTCCGCGAGCCGATGCATCACCTAAGCCTTGATTAATAATTCTTGTCCGTTCCATGTAGCTTGCATCTTCGGGGATCGGGCGATCGGGATACACCCTATCTGCAACAATGGTTGCAATCGTAATTCCAATGACCGGACAAAGAAAGGCGACGCCGATACCGAGTAGCTTTTTCATGAAGATCCCCTTGAGCACGAAGGCAAGGCAAAACCATTTTACAAATGCTTTGTGCTATTTCCCGGTAGTTGAATCCAGTTGCGGTCATAAGCTTATTCGCGATCGCGTTTAGGGGTGCAGGCCAAATAATCGCACAGAGTTGCTACAAATTTGCGAATAGCTTATTTTATAATTCGCACGTTGACTTTCTCAATCAGTTCCAGGTCGCTGAGTTTAAGCTTCACTGAGGATGATTTGTTCGGATTCCGAAAGGTCAGATGGGCGGAATTCCAGATGATCTTATTAATGTCGTCATCCCAGAAGATAAAAGAGATCCATAGAGCATTTCCCTGATCTTCCAGAGAGACTGGTTTATCGAAAAAATGTATAAAGGCAAAATTCGAAGACTCCGGAAATGTAATTGTTTCCGATACGACTTCCTTACCTTTGCCATCCTTGAATTGGATCGCAACCTCGGTTTCAAGAGGCTTCCAGTTGTCGTAATGCTTATAGCCTCCTTCGAATGAAACCCTGGAATTATAGGCTGTACGAACGACCTCTCTCTCGACTTGTCTCAGGATACTAATTTCCAGCTTGTAGACTACCCAGGTGGTCTTTATGTGTGGACGATCATCGAATGCCTTTCCATCCTTCATCACGTTTTTGACGTCCATCATGTCGTCACATTGGAAATCGGTAAGGAGCACAAGTACTCCTTGGTTCTCGGCGCTCTTATTGATCGTGTTATGCAAATCTAAAAATGATGAGTACTCTCTACGATCCAGGTTCGAATCAATAGTGACTTTATCTCGGACATCTGCATCGATGTATTTATGCTTAAATGATCGTTCGTACCGATCCGTGAAACCTGCATGTTGCAGAGTCTTATCTACCCACTTGCAGTATTGAGTCAGGCTTTCATAGTTGTAGTTTAAGCGATAGTAAACGTCACAAGCGTAACCGGAGTCGTTGCTTTCTTCTCGAGGCTCTAATTTCCGTGGTAGCAGTTCTGCTCCGCGAAGCATATCCTTAGTCGATGGAATGCGTGATAACAACTGGCTCAGCAAACGTGCTGAATCCTCGCGTAGTTTGTTCTTGGTGACTTCCTGAGCAAACAGAGGCTTCCCATCGACTTTACCGGCCTCCGCCTGCGAGACCTTTACTCCAGCTTTCTCGAGCCTAGCAACGGTTTTCGAGCGTGAAACATCACAGGCAATCAACACACGTTTGTTTCCATCCTGCGTATCGCTGAGGTTGAGTTTCTCATACCAGACGATATACCCATTACTGAATGTTGCGATCTCCTGAATTGCATCGCCATTGTTATCTAGCTTTTCGTCAGCAGTTAAGTAGAGTCCTACCGCACGTTGCACCGCGTTGGTAAATGCTCCCTTGAGTGCTTCTTCGGCATTTTTCCCTTCCCCCTGAGCGTCAGCGATCCTTATGACATCATTCGCCGTAGATTTAGCAAATGGAATCGAGAACGTTGCGAATATGATCGCGAGCACACACATGAATCGATGTAAGGAACGCATAGTAAACCTGTAATCTCATTGAATTAGGGATTTTCTACCATGACACCATACAACACGGAAATGCTCTCGCCGTCCGCAGACTTCCATTCACCAAGCAGTGGAAGCCCTGTGGTTTTAGCTTGTAACGTTGCCACGATTTCTTGGGTGGCTCCAGTCTGATTTAGTTTGGCAACCATCTTCAAGTTGATGGTCTCCCTGATTTCGGCGAGTGCGGAATACGCTTTTAGCTTGCACGCGACCTTGGGATTGGTTTTGCTTTGTAGTGATGAACCAACGGCGATAATAAGCCACCTGTTGTTTTGAGGGAGGTAAGTAATATCGGCGGCTGAGTCGGCGGTCAGTAAAGCTGGATGAGCGATCAAATAGTCTCGAAAGTCTTCAGGAATCGACTCAGCAATTTCGCGCACATCCAAGGTCTCACTCTTTGCTGCATTGGGTGATTCTTCTTTTTTGATCGCTGGGGTAACCTCCGAAAGTGTAGAGCCAATATTGTCGTTAGGAGGTGATGGAAAGGGTTCAGAAAGTTCGGGTGTATCGCTTTTCTTTCGATCCCCATTTGCTGTCATCGGCTTTGCTTTTTCCGTCGACGATTTGCGATCCTGCATCCGATCAGCCTCCTCAGAGCTAGGCGTAACTTCTTCGCCAGTGCGATTGGTTCCGATAGGCTTTTCACTTGATCCTTGAATTTCAGTTCCACTCTGAGTCTTGCTTGGTATGTCATTTCTCGGCAGGCTCCCCGTCGGCGTTTGGCGCTGTGATTCCGCTTTTCGTAGCAGTAGGAAACCGACGATTAGGCCGAGAAAAATAAGTAGAATCGACATCGCCAGCGATCTCCAAACATTAGCCCGTGATCGCCGGGCTATGGTAGAAACAGCCTGAGACGCTGGATTCGAGGGAGAGATCGCGGTGGGAGGTGAAGATTGTCGGTGAGAACCGCTCAGTCCCATAAGCACCTTTCCACAACTTTCTGGTCGATCCGCGGGTGCTTTCTCTAGGCAACTTTCGATTCTTCGAGCCAACTCAGCGGAAACGCGTTTTGCCCTCGGCGCCTTCTCCGACATCACCTTGACGAGCAATCGGGGAAAATTCTCCTCTTGAAACGGTGGCCGGCCTTCGACCGCATGATAAAGAGTCGCTCCGAAACTGTAGATGTCTTGACGAATTGTCGGCGCACGATTCTCTAATTGCTCGGGTGACATGTATGCAGGAGTGCCTGCACCCAGCCCAGTCCCCGTCTGATCTCGCTCACTAGCATGGCGAGATATTCCAAAATCGACCAAAATGGGTTTACCATCTTTTCGGATAAGAATATTTTTGGGCTTCAGATCTCTGTGAATCAGATTTTTGCCATGTCCTTCATCCAGGGCTTCGGCAATTCTCTGAAACCAATCGAGCGCTAGTTCCTCGGACAACCGGCCATGACGATCAATGTATTTACCAAGATCTTCCCCTTTGATGTACTCCATGACGATATAGGGGCCCAAGATGGTGTTGTCCGAGTGATACATCCTCACCACATGTGGGCTGCGAAGTGTTCTTGCCTTTTCGACCTCTTCCAGAAACTGCTGAACCTCACGGGAGTGATTAGGGAATGTACCGAGCATGCGCTTAATGGCAACGTAGTTCGAGCTATCAAGAAGGGGCCCGCGGTCGATCGCCAATAGAACTTGTCCCATGCCACCACGGCCCAGTTCGCGCACAATTTCGTACCGCTTCGGCAGAAGCTTCTGAAAAGCCTCCAGCGCAAAATCCAAACTCGCTGAATGGTCTGAGGCTGAAGAAAGTCTGGTTGGCCGCTCTCCCTCCGAGTGAAACTTGGAGACATCCTCAGAGCGAGAGTCATCATATTCTGGGTCAGGTTGACGTTCGGACATAGCGAGTATTGGTTAAACGGATTGAGTACAGAAAAGGATCAAAATGTCATGGCTGCGTCTACCATCGATGGTCGTTCATGGTGCGATGGTAGGTGTACTTGTTCTCGAGCAAGGAAGCAAAATTCGCGAAAGAAATCCTACGTCTAAGGCAATGAGGGAATTCCTTCTTCGCGGCAGCGTTGGATATCAATCAATTTAACACTCGCAGATTTGTGTTCGTCTTTATAATGTACTTGTTGGCTGGCGAGGTGAAATTGCTGATTGACATAATAGATCGCATCGTTGACAGCGTCTTCAAATCTTGATATCCGAAGGCTGTCACAGAGCGTGGTTGAATTGAAAAGGATGATATCGTCTTGCTGTAGAAGCTGCAAGAATTTCGGAGACGATACAAGATCGACGACGGGTACAGGAAGATAAGCGTCTTTCGTCCAGCAACCGACAAACGCGTGGCCCGGAATAAGAACCAGTAAAGGATTCAATCCGATCGCTTCTAAAAGTGCTGCTAACAGGATGCTTAGATCTAAGCAAGTACCACGACGATTTGCTAGAACCTCTTCGACGGGACGAACATTTTGTAAAAGCATCCGTCGTGAATGGTTGACCCCACCGCCTGGCGGAGGGTTGATGTAATTGATTTGATAATCGTCAATCAATACATCGTGCACTGCACGCATCATTTCGAAGGCCCTAGCTGGGGATCGACTCTGGTATCCAGACAGGGATGGATCGGTGGTTCTCCTATCTAGAGACGCCGCAATTTTGCTGACCGCTTCCTTGATCGGATCGCGGTTGGGTGTAACGTAAGTCGCCAGAAATCGTTCCGTCCCTTCGGTGTACAGAAACTGATTGATAGGATGGACGTCAATTGGCGATGTCTGAACATGGAGAATATTGCGCCCCGAAGAAATCGTGAATCGTAAGTTGGCTCGTTCCGTCTCAGTAATCGCGCGAAGTCGGTTGGTTGATAAAGGTAATGGAATATTGGTTATTTCCCACTCTTCGCCCACAGCCAAGTTCCCTCGCGTCTGTTGCCACGAATGTCCATACTCAACTGGCAAGATAGTCACATCAAGCATGAGAGACTCCAGAGGCTTGTCCTTCTTATTGACTACTTTGATCTGACGGATCGGAGAGACGTTGGCGTGAAATTGAGCGAAGTTGATCCATTGGGTATGGTCGATGGTTATTTCGCAACCAGCAGCGGTTTGAGCAAGTTGAAAAGGTGTTACCGGTTTGGTCAAAGATAGGTCGTTTTGAACACTCGGTTCCGCCTTGAGTGGTCGCTTGGTATCTCTCATGAAGGAAGGGAGTTTTAGTGTTGGCAAAGTCGTTGCCCAAACCTTGTTCGAATCCATGTCGTCTTCGGCTTTGGCTTGCTGACCTGGAAGAGGAATCTCAGAGAGAGGAGCGGATGGCGTTCCGAGATCATAGCTGCTCATGAGAGAATTCGTCAGGTTCGATAAACCTTTCGAGATAGCTTCCTCGGATTGTTGCAGATATTGTTCAAGCTGCTTTTCCAACTTGGATTCGTAATCCGCTAGTTTATCCAATCCAAAATCCATCATCTTGGGTCCGCTTAGCATGCTTCCACACTTCTGACAAAACGAAGCGGCCGATGTATTCTCCGAGCTACAAACTGGACAGTGCATAAGTTCCTACCGTTGAGTTAAGTTTTAAGTTCAATAATAGTTTGCAAATAGAAAGGACTAGTTTCGTCGGGGTTAGCTGGATGTGGAGGGATCTTGCAACTTAAGATGTCCTATGGAGTTAAGAGAAATTCGTGTACCAGATTACAGGAGTTAAATGCTTAGATCAAACCATTAGAAAAAACGGCTATGAAAACCTAGCAAGAGATAAGTCGTCTACTATTCCGGTCGAGTTGATCGAGTTGACGAAAGGAAGTTATCCGAAGTCCCGACCTAACCAGATTTTCAAGGCTCCAAGCACCCTAAAAATTTAGGAAAAATAAAGAGAAAATTATCATTAGCTTAGCCAACGGTGTGAATTGCCGAGCCTTTGAAAAAAAGTTGTATCCATAGCCGTTTGCTTTCTACTTTTTGAATGGAGAATCGAGCAGTGGTCGCATCCCGATCCCTTCCGCTTCGCTAAGATTCGGATCAATTTTTTTTGCGATCTGGATATCTTTTGCCGCCAAGTCCTCTTTTCCTAGAAGTCGATAGATGAGACCGCGATTAAGGTACGCGACACCGAGATTCGGATCGATTTCGATGGCTCGATTGAGTTTTTCGATGGCGGTCTCAAGTCGATCCTGCTTCGCATTGGCTAGGGCGAGGGTCAAATAGCCGAGCGAGTTCTCGGGATCTAAAGAGATGGCCTTCTCACTTGCTGTAACTGCTTTGTCTAATCTTTTCATGGCAATAAAAAGGTTTCCCAGATCAACCCATGCCATCACGAATTTAGGATCAAGTTCAATCGTCTTTTGAAAATCTCGAAGTGCTTCATCATGATCATCAGGTTCCGTGAATGATAAGGCCCGCTGGTAATAAAGGGTCGGATCTTCGGGGGATAAAGCAATAGCTTTAGAGATATCTTCTCGCGATTGCTCAATCTTGCCTTCCAGAAAATAAATCCTCGATCTCAATACGATTGCATCAAAATGATTGGGATCACGCTGGAGGCACTCGGCAAGGTCGCGAAGGGCATTGCGATAACTCTTTGAAGCGAAATAAACCTTTGCTCTCTGGCACCAAGAGTCAGTTCGTTCTGACGCTAATTCTACCAATTGGTCTGCATCCTTCTTCGCCGCATCGATATTTCCAATAGCGAGATAAGCGTTGGAACGATGCAGATACGTGAAAGAGTACGCAGGGTTCTTGGTAGCGGCTAAATCATATTCCTTGATCGCATTTTCCCATTCGTATTGGTCAGCAAATACATTTCCCTTCTGGAGGTAAGCTGGAATAAAACGATCGTCGATGGCGAGAGCCTTATCGCAAGTCGCAATGCATTCCGGAAAACGCTTTAAATGGTAATAGACATTGGCGAGGCGAAGTTGGCCTGTGAGCGATTGAGGATTAAGTTCTAAACCCTTCTCTAATGCTTTCAACGCTTCAAAAAGTTTTCCCGAACGATTCAGCAACTCTCCATACAGTTCGTAGGCATCCGAAGAATCTGGATTTAAATCGATGGTTCGTTTTGCATCCTTCTGCCCCTCGTCAAGTTTTTCTAGATCCATCCGCACTGCCGCGCGTAAAAGCAGAGCACTTGGGCTGTCGGGAAATAGCTCAAGCCCTTTGGTGAACTGCTCTTCGGCGCGGTCAAGTTCACCAGATCTCGCCAGTATCTCGCCGTAAAGAAGCAGGCTGGACAAGTCTTGAGAATTGAGTTCCAAGGCACGCAGCGAATCAGACTTCGCCTCGCTCAATTCACCTTTCTCTTTTTTAAGAATGCCACGAAGGAAAAAATAGCGAAAGTCCGAAGGATCTTGTTGGATCGCATGGTTGAGATCCTCCAAGGCCCCTGCTAAATCCTCGGAAGCGATCCGCAAACGCGATCGCTCGAAATAGGCGTCCGCTTTCTTCGGATTCAATTGAATGACCTTAGAGAAATCGGCTAGAGCTCCTTTGGGATCACCCTCTTGGGATCGAAAGAGTCCTCGGAAATAAAGTGCGTTGCTGTTGTTGGGGTTGAGCGATAGTACCTTTTCGATATCCTCTTTTGCTTTCTTCTCGCGATTCGAGGTAGCGAACAAAACAATCCGTGCTAGATAGGCAGATTCAAGTTTGGGGTCGCTCTTCAGAGCCTTCGAGTAGGCTTCTATGGCATCGTCGACCTTCTTTTCTCGAGCATACTTGTCTCCTAAATCCAGCAAAGATTTTAGTTCCGCATCTGAGGACGTCACTTGCGCAAGAACCGCTCTATCGCTTAGCAGTGAAAGACTCAGTAGTGAGATCGCAAAGAACCACAAGTGGACGACTCGAAGGATACAATTAGATAGTGGACGTCGCATGGCAAACGGTTCTTTCCGAGGACGATACCTCGAGCACGAATCGACTTGTTAGAGAATAAATATCTTCGGAAAAAATAGGAGTGGGAAAATAGACGATCATAACAACATGCCATAGACTTGGCTCCTGCTCGCGGAAACGACTATATTACCGAAAGCTAGCCCTTCTTCCTATAGATTCGACCTTGCAAAAAAGGTTTATGAGTTATGACAGTTCGTTTCCTTGTCTATATCTCCATGACTGCCGTTATGGTATTGGCACTTCTCGGTAACCTCAACGCTCAGGATACCGATTTAATAAACAGGCTAACGGGCTTAATGCAGCAGGCGAATCTTGAGGAATCCAACGGTAACTTCGAGAAGCAACTACAGCTTTACCAGGAGGTCTTGGCATCCATCTCAGAGGCCTTCGGTGAAAATAGTCCACAGGAAGCCTCAGTACGCAATAATATTGCCCTCACTCAACATCGTTTGGGAAGGGTAAGAGAAGCAGAAAAATCCTTTAGTCAAGCGCTTGAGTTTTCGGAGAAAGTCTATGGACGCGAAAGTCCCAAATTGAATTCGGTTCTAACTGGACTTGGTAGGATCGAGCAAGAGCTCGGAGAATATGAAAAAGCGGAGGGCTATTTCCGAAGAGCAATTAAAAATTGTTCGGTGCCAGGAAATGTCGATCATGGTGGTCTTAGCTACGCCTGGAACAATCTCGCGGAACTAAAGTCTTTGAGAGGAGATTATACAGAGGCCGAAAAATGCTTTAGAGAGTCGGTCGATCAAGCGGCAAAGGCTTGGGGGGAAAACAGCGAAAGGCATCTAGAAGCTCGGATCCAATTCGGAGGATTCCTCATCCAGTCGGGACAACTCGAAGACGCTTCTCAGGAACTTATCGGCGTTCGAAAGTTGCTATTAGCACAGACCACGCCCAATCGACTGATGCTAGCGAGGCTCAATGGTGTCTTGATTGAATTGGATATCAAGCTTTTCAATCTGGAGCTTGCCGAAACCGCTTTAAGGGAACATATCGAGGAACTTCGAAAGCTATTTCCAAGTGGTTCGCCCGACCTCTTCCGCGCTCGACTGTTGCTGGGAAAAGTCTTGCTCGGCTTAAAGAACTACGAAGGGGCAGAAATAGTATTTGCTCAAGTACTTCGTGAGCTGGAGGAAAATCCAGATATAGAGAGTCAGGCATTGAGTGTGATCGATACGCTTTCGAACTTGTCAATCGCTCAGAAAATGCGAGGAAAAAAGAAAGAGTCTCAAGACTCTTTAATGAGAGCTATCGAATTGGATAAGAAGTGGTTGCCGACCTCTCTTACCACTTACACGCTTCGCTGGAATCTTGATTATGGCCGACTGATCGAGGGGCAGTTTGCCGAAGTTGAGGCTTCCATGAAGAACTTGGAAAAGGAAGTGTCCTCGAATATGGGGCCCGAGCATCCACTCACTATTTTGTTTGCAAGCGGTGTCGCTCGATCCTTACATGGCCAGAAAAAAATGGACGAAGCGGTTCAGTGGTACTCGCAGTTGCGGCGCCGCAGTTTTTCAGACTTGTCCGCCAATCTTTTTTCACAATTTGAGTACAAGCAATGGTACTTGTTCGAAAATCAGGATCGAGAGTTGCTATACCGCGTTTTGCAATTCGCCGCCGATGAGCCGAAGAGTCAGAAAATACAGGAAGAAGCTGTCGAATGGCTCGCCAATTCCAAGGGACTCATCGAGACTGTCCATGGTAATTTCACTCGTGCACTGCGCGATTCACCAGATCCAAGGATCCGTGATTTGGGACAGGAGTTAGATACGGGCCGACGCAAGATTACTTCGACCCAACTTGCAGAAGCATTGTCCAAAACTACTGAGGAAAAATCAAACTGGCAAAAGCAGACCCTAGAGCTTGAGCGAGCCAATTATGAGGTAATCCTCAGGGCACGAGGTTTGCTCGACGATTCCCAAAAAGAGATACCTTGGATCGACTACCAATCGATTCAGCAGGCTCTCGGTAAAGATCGATGCCTGATCGATATTTCTAAACTACTGCGAATTGGGCCATCCGACGAGAATGTTGGTGAGGGAAGGTACGTGGCCTGGGTGACAGACCACAATGGTACTGAAGCGTTCGACTTAGGCTCGGCCGAAGAGATTGCAAATTTAGTGAAGTCCGTTACGGATCAATTCGATTCCGCCAGGGATACGATTTCCCAATTAGGAGAGAAAAAATCGGAAGAGTTAATATCCGCGTCACTCGGTAAACTCTCCGAAAAAATCCTCACTCCATTACTTGATAAAATATCTAGTACCAAGCGCTGGGAAATATCTGTCGATGAGGAGCTATGGCGAGTGCCTTGGTCGGCTCTCAAGTTGCCCGACGGTAAATTTGTCGCAGAGAATTTTGAAGTCGAAATGGTGACCGGAGCACGATCTTTAATCGCGCAGAAAGGCAAGCAAGTCGAGCCGACAAAGCCAGTTGTGTTCGCCGATCCCGAGTTCGGTCGCCAAGTGACCACGCCCCCTGAGGAAGATGCGATTCGAGGCCTAAGTTCGGATTTGAATCTTGGACTTATCAGTAAACTCGCTGGTACAATGCGCGACGCGCGTGTGATGTCTCTAGCCTTTACTAAGTTGCTAGGAGGTGAAGAGCCACAAGTCTACACCGGTGAAAACGCCTCCACAGAAAATTTTTACCGTATCAAAAATCCGCGTTACCTTCTTATTGCTACGCATGGTTTTTACCTCCCCTACACAGGATCGTATTTCAATGTTCAGGATCCGAGTCAAATTTTTTCAAAGGAAGACTCACCCGAGGGTAGCCTTAGCACGATAGTAGACCCCTTGTTGAGATCCGGTCTACTGTTCGCAGGCTGCAATTCGCAAAATGCTCTCGATGTCCGCTCGGTTGTCACGGCAAGAGAAGTGAAAACGATCGATCTGATGGGATGCGAATTGGTGCTACTAAGTTCCTGCGAAAGTGGCTTGGGTGAATATCGTTTCGGAGCTGGGATTGCAGGCTTGCGTCAAGCCTTTCTGCTAGCTGGTGCTCAACGCGTGATATCAAGCCTCTGGAGTGTGTCCGATCGGTACACGGGTGCGTTGATCGAGGACTTTGGTCGGGAATTCGCCACTACGAATGATGGGGTGAGAGCATTGAGCATCGCCCAGCGAGCCATGATCAACAGGCTCAAGGAGAATCGACAGAGCCCTCATCCTTTTTACTGGGCGGCGTTCGTGATTACTCGTTAAGCTGCATCGATTGCACGGGGACATCGAAGGTCAAATAACCGTCGCTCATTTCGATGCGGAATTGTAACGCAGCGAAATGGTGATCACTGGAGTGGGCTGCGCGACGAAGGGTTCCGTGGTCATTTCCACATCAATCGCTTCCCCCTTTCCGATTTCGACCTTCTGATCGTCGCTCTCCGTTCCACGTGATGGATCAAACGGCTCGTAAAACTCAATGGTAATTACGCCGATGGTTGATAAGGACTTTCTTTCGCTTGCGGCACCTTCTCCGAGCGATTCGGTGGAGAATCGAAAAACATTTTTATCGTTGCGTGTAGTTGTCCTTAACCAACCTGGAATCCCAACGGCAAGCGGTCCTTCCTCAGTTGCCTTCTGGAGGAAGTATCCCTGATACGGTTGAGGATCTTCGTTGAAAGTGTTAATGACATCTAAACCATCGATGTAAACCTTCGCCAGCATCGGATTGATTTGATCGTAATTGCGTAGAATCAAGTCGAAGGTTTCACCCTTCGAGAGGTCGATAAAAGGTAAGTCCTGGGATCTGCTGAGTTCGACGGGAGCAGGCGCTTTGTTCTCAGCTACCTTACGCTTTCTGATCTCTACGCTAACCTTATCGTTCTCGGTATGAACAATTTCGTACTTCGAGTTTTTGCGAATGCCTACTTCTGGAAAACGGTATGCTTCCATCAAGTCGAGGGCCTTGGTGGTATTGGTTTCATTGGCCGGCGAAAATACTGATGCGCCAATCACCCTGGCGATGTCGCTTGGTTGATCAACATCGCGGGTAATGATCTTGTTGTCTTTCTTGTCTTGATTGTCCGGATCCACAATCTCGATTGTAATTCTGAGGATGGGACGCGTTGGCCCTGCTTGCGGAGTAATCGCCATCAATTCATAAGTGCCTTTGACGACCTTGGCCGTTAAATCACCCGAAGGGACAAGGATATCCTTCAGTTGTGAACGAAAAAAATCGACAATACCGTACTCGAAATTGATGTCAGCATTCGTTTCGGAAATAAATCGTCCCAGTCGCAATTTTGCTTTGCTAAGTTTGGGAGTCGGTGAATTGTTTGACTCGGAATCCAACCATTCGACGATCTCGTCAGCGATCGATTTTAAGGCTTTGTTGAACGGTAACGGTTTGTCAAGTTTTTCGCCCACAACAGGATTTGTTTTCGATGTGCTAAACGCTTTGGGGATCTGCGACTGATTATCGGTATTGATAGAGTCGGTATCGCGAATAGAGAGCCGTCCACTGTTTTTATTTACTTCGCTGGTGACAAAATCGGTCAGTCCTTGGATACGAATTCTCCCATCCTTGTCCGCTGCCTCACCACGCAATCCTTCGAGAATGAAATGAGTAAACACTCCGTGATGAAGCGGTTCGGATTCGTACGATTTTTGACCATTCTTGGAAGCGTAAAGAACCGAAATTTTCGATGGCAAGCGTTCAAGGCTCCCTTCGCCTAATTCGGCAATCCCCTGCTTTCGGGAATTGCGACAGGTATCGATCAACAGCAAATTGTTCTCCGCGCCGCTGTCGTTGATTCCCGAGATAAGTGCATCAATATCCAACAATGTCTTTTCGTCTTGTCCATCGGTATCCACCGGACAAAAATAAGAAGTCTCTACGCTCTTCGGTTTTCCTTTGACAGCTGCGATTTCTTTATGGACGACCAGTCCATGACCTGCAAGAAAGAGCAAAGATGTATCGTTGGGCTTTAGCGTTTTCAGTGTTGCATAAAAGCTTCTTAGCTCAGACTCAATTCGACTCTTGGTGGCCCCCTTCCCTATCACTTCCGCGACAGAGAAATTTTGATCCCGCAGCAATTTGGCAAGCGCTTCGGCATCGCTTTCCGCATACTTCAGTTTCCCGAAACCGGTCTTCGGGTAATCGTTGATTCCGATAACCATCGCATAACGTTGTTGACCCAAAGCCAACGAAGTCAAAAAAAGAACCAACCCAAAGCACTGAAAGAGCGAACTTGCGTGTCGATTTGTCATGTACCGAGAATCTGCCAGCAAGAGACCAGAATCTAAAAAAATAAATCAGGCCCCTGTCCACGGTTAAAGGATTGCCTGTCCAATAACCCAGTTTAACAGAAACTCGGTTTAACAAAAACAATGTGTGTTAAACAAACAGGAAACCCTGTCCACTTGTCTAATCCGAGATACGTTTTTGGACCTTCAGGTTCTCACTACCGACACATCGAATCAGTAAGAATGCAAGAGCAATCCGAGTTGGCTATTATCAAGTTCTAGAATGCCTGTCCGGGTATTGGTCGCGATCGGGGGGATAAAGGGCATCAGCGTTTAACGGTGATTGACCCTGCCTATTTCTCAGTAAATCGATGCAGTATTGGCTGAAAGCGGGCGGTCGAGCCATAGTCAAGGGAAGTCACTCGATTGACGGGTAAGTTGTGTAAATGCTATGTTAAACCCGGCAGATAGCAGCATACAGAGAGGTTGAACATGGTTGGAATGCAGACGCAGATGACTTCAAAAAAAACTCAAATCGCAGTCATCATTGGCTTTTGCTTGTGCATGGTTGTCATTTACCGAATCTTTCTAGCTTCACCATCGAATCGTGGATCGCAAGTTGCAGAGAAAGAACGTAAAGAATCGCGAGAAGTCGTCGATGGATTTGTCGCCAAGAAAGAAGAAAGCAACAAAGAGCCAGAAAGCCGTCAGGATGCACCGCGATCTAGCAGTGCTCATTCGACGGAGCAATTACCGCAAGATGATCGTTCCGTGGGACTCAGCGATGGTTTCAGCAATCTAGTCGACCAAAATGAAAAGCCACCGAAGGAATCCGATACGGACAAAGAAGTATCAGACGCTTCGTCGAAAAAGATAGCTGACGATGGACTTGAAGCCATCTCAATGAAGCTGCAAGAAATCAATAAGCTGAAAGCGGAGGTTGATCGGTTAGTAGCAAAGCATAAGGTGGTTATCTCCGACTATATACCTTCTGAACGTCGCAATCTAGGAGATGAGACGCTGATGTATGTCTCCGGCGAAGCATCGTTGGGAACTGTGTGGGGGATTGGTCCTTACACAACCGATTCGAATATCCGCGGGGCAGCGATCCATGCTGGAGCGATTGGTAGTGATGACTCAGGCTTTGTGCGCGTTGTCATGGTAGAGCCACCTATCGCATTCACCGGTGACAACCGCAACGGTATCACCACTTACTCTTACTCTAGCTTTCCAACTGCTTTCAACGTTTTCCCATATTCCGCTGGCAACGAAAGCAGTGGCGAAAAGAAACCGGAAGAGATGGCTCAGGCCGCGCCAAAGACGAAGAAGACGATTTCCTGGATTCGTGAAAGCTCATGGCAGAATAATGACACTCTTTTTTCTGGCCTCGACCAAACCGGTACCCTGCTCGCCTGTGCCTACACCGATGGTATTCAGTACCGCGATTCGGTAACTGGAATTTTGCGAGGGTTTTATCCACAGCTTAGTTCTGAAGGCGGTTGCCTCAGCGCATCCGCTGATAAGATCTATCTTTACAAAGGGATTTGGAGGGAAAAGAAGGACGATTCAACGGTTGTCAAAATCGAATGTGTCGAATTTGGCGACAGTTATCCATCAAGTTCAATCTTTATTCCATGTAATAATTCAAGTGACAGAATCGAACAACTGGAAGCAAGTAGCGATGGAAAGTATCTCTTCGTCAAGTTTTCGAATCGCCTTCTGCTCTACAACCTTCAAGATAAGTCCGTGGAACTCACTCTTGATGCCCCGCACTTCGGTTACGGTAACTACTCAGTCGCTTATCAGTCTGAATTAGGTCTACTCGTTTTCCTTCACGGTGGAACGCAAGATCAATACGTACGCACTATGGTTGATGTCCGGACTGGGCTGAAGACATCAGCGACAGTTGTCAATTCTAAGGGGCAATCGACAAACGCTGCTTATCTGTGGATCGGTAAGGATCTCTTCGAGATTCAGAATAACGAGTTGTGGCAAATCGATTACAAGGATCGCAATAAAGCGACGATTATTGCCATTAATAACATAATTAATAGAGATTTGTGGTTTGCCGTAACGTCTCGGGCAGCCAACGGTGGTATTTGGTACAACGAGGACAGAGACAACCAGAAGGTTGCTCTCTACTCTCTTCCGAACGGGGGCACTTCAGAGCAATTTATAGAAGATATCAAGTATTTCTCCTCTGGAAGATGGGGAGAAAAACGGAATCTCTTCACACCACTGCCTGGAACAGATTCCCAGTTAAGTCACAAGCTTTGTTTGGTCAGCAAAGATTCCAAATTCGTGCTCCTTCGTGTTGGCCGTGAGTGGCAAGCGTGGAGACAGGTGGATGAAGAGTCTGAAAGTGCTGCGCTGATTTCCAAATCAAAGGAGGATTGTCGGTTGTTGGCCAAGCTTTGGTCGCTTGGATTCGCTGATAAAACAGAAGAATTCTTTACGATCAGAGGTTCTGTGAGAAGAGAACTGTGGAATGAAGAATACCAAAAGGGTGATCCTCATGCCGCATGTTTGTTGGGGTTATCGCTCATCACCGGTGGAGGTGGAACGAAATCGGATACCAAAGGTAAGGCACTATTAAATGAGGCTGTCGAGCGAGATTGTCTTGAGGCTGTGGTTTGGCAGGGTGCTTACGGAGGAGATCCCGAAAAGACATTCGCCCGCTTGGTAAAAGCTGAGGATAGTAAAGAACCTTTCATCCTCGAGTCCCTCGCGAACTGCTACCGAAATGGCGTCGGATGTGAGAAGAACGATACGGAGGCGTTTCGATTAAGCCTAATGGCAGCGAATTTGGAGGGAGGCGATGCGTCTGCTCTGAGCGTAGGTAAATCATACGAGCAAGGTATCGGTACCGAGAAGGATCCTATAAAAGCTTTTGAAATGTACAAGAGAGCGCTCGATGCACATGCCTTGGGAGCCGGATTTTATGTTGGTATGTGTTATCTCAATGGTACCGGTACGACTCAGTCCAGTGAAGAAGCTTTTAAGTGGCTTGAGGCCGAGTCACAACTCCCCGGTCCATTAGGCAAGTATGGGCTCGGGTTATGTTATGAACGAGGTGTTGGCTGTGACAAAGATATTGTTCGGGCCAATGAGTTGTTCGAGCAATGCTCCAAACTTGGTATGACATCGGCGGAGGCCGCATTTGAAAGAACAAAGAAAGCTGCCGATGAAATTCGCTCCGAAAGATCGGTCGAGTTTTATCGTCGATATGTAGGCAGGTCATACGGATCCTATCGTCCCAGTCGCAGTTTCAGTTCAGCTTCCTCAGTCGATACGATGGGAGTGATGGATGATGCCAGGGCTGCGGTCAGAGAATGGCAGAGCAATGTTGCTGGCCAAATGGGAGTCAATGGCGTCATTTTCACTGACAGTCCTTAACTGTATGACTGACAGAGTTGTCTTTAGGACATTCGCCACAGCAAAACCTGCTGGCATTTCACGCTTATGTCGTCTCTAACGATATCGCCCGCAATAAAGAACGTCTAATAAAAAAACGCCTAACAAACATAGCGGACGATAGGCTGTCTATGGCTCGATAGCGGATTCCGCGAGTATTATACTTAAGGAGTCGGCTATACAACCAAACTAAAAACAAAATTAGAACGCAGCGACGCCATGACGACTTCGGATTCCAATCAAGATTCTGGTGATAGGCTACCGCAGCCCGATAGCATGCAGAATCCGTATACCGAAGGGCCTAATAAGACTCAAATGCCAAAAGACTCGGCGGCTGGTAACGATCCGCTAGCCGGCGGCGATTTGCTTCGCTCGTTACCGCCACGTTATCAAATCGAGAAACGTTTGGGGCAAGGTGGCATGGGTGCCGTTTTTTTGGCAACCGATCGTGGCGAACATGGCCAAGGTGCGCGGCAAGTGGCAATCAAATTCTTGCTGGATCATTTGGCATCGCGTCCCGATAGCTACGCGCGGTTTGTCCGCGAGATGCATACTGCGGAACAACTCGAGCATGAGAACATCGTGCAGGTGCTCTATCACGGTAAGACCAATGGCGGTGCGCCATACCTAGTCATGCAGTACATCGATGGAGGTAGTTTGCTGGATAGGATTCGGCAGAAGGGACGTCTGGAGTGGAGTGAGGCGGTCGAAGTGGGATTACAACTTTGCACGGCGCTGATGGTGGCGCATGATCGCGGCGTGATTCATCGAGACATCAAGCCTGGTAACGTTTTGATTCGTCAGGAGCGTTACCCTCGCGAGCGAGTGATAGCGAAGTTGGCGGATTTTGGTTTAGCTCGCTCGCTGGAATTGCCACAGCATTCGATGAGCGCGCAGGTAGGGACGTTCGGTTATCGTTCCCCCGAACAGCGTCAAGGCTTGGAAGTGGATGCTCGCAGTGACGTTTATGGTTTGGGAGCGACGCTGTTTCATGCGTTGACGGGTGAAGTGCCAGAAGGGATTGTGGAGTGGGAGGAGTTACCCGAAGCGCTGCGTCCGCTGCTGCGACGGGCGATGGCGAAGCGTCCAGGTGATCGTTTTGGTAGTGCGCGAGAGATGTATGAATCACTTGAGGCATTGGTATCAAGTGGTCAGCCATCGATCACGCCTGCGGTAGCAACTAAGTCCGAATCAGCGACGCCAAAAGTCAAGGAAGTACAGCCGGAACATGAGTCGCCTATTGCTAAGCTGGTTACTTTACCGGAGAACGAACTACCGCCTGCGCCAGCGGTAAGCATTTCTTCTCAAGTGATCGAACCTGTGACAGAGGAAAGATCCGGTCATGGTTGGTTCGGATGGTTATTTCCGAAGGTTGCGAGCGCGCCTGAAGAAACGATACCGAAAGTGAAGAAAGAGCAGCAGAAAGCAGCATCACCAGATCCATATCCAAATACTTTACCAGAGAAGCTCACCAATTCGATTGGCATGAAGTTTCGGTTGATCAAGCCTGGGACGTTTAGGATGGGATCGCCGGAGTCGGAGTCTGGACGAAGAGGTCATGAGCATCATCATCAAGTGACCCTGACACGTCCGTATTACTTGGGAGTATATCCAGTCACGCAGGAAGAGTATGAGCGGGTAATGGGGAGTAATCCCAGTTATTTCAAAGGGAAGCGTCATCCCGTGGAGAATGTGAGTTGGGAGGATGCGATGGCGTTCCTTTCGAAGCTGAATACTTTAGCGTCGGAGAAGTCGTTGGGTGGATCGTATCGATTGCCGACGGAGGCGGAGTGGGAGTACGCATGCCGCGCTGGTACGACGACGGCATATAGTTTTGGAGATTCCGAGAGTGAGCTGGAAAAATACGGTTGGTACGATGAAAACTCTGGATACACAACCCATCCGGTAGGCGAGAAACTTCCTAATGGTTGGGGATTGTATGACATGCATGGCAACGTGTGGGAATGGTGTGCGGATTGGTATGGCGCTTATCCG
>JBEGUT010000010.1:0-21669 GCA_041178745.1 Planctomycetota bacterium
CTGATACCGCTCGATACTCCATGTAATATTGCGGCGTGATCAGCTACACTGCCTGCCACTAACAATCACGTTGCTTCGCCTCTGGAAAAAGATCAAACACTTTCGCTAGGTCACTTCCCTCCGTAGGGAAATTTACAGTAATTGCATCACAACCCTCTATCTGCTTTGAAATCTTATCGAACCCAGATGCCGTCGACTTTCCATTTCGCTGCTGATTCCTCGACATTTCCTTTTAAAACTTCCTGACTGCATCAATCAAAAGCCTATTCGCGCTCTCAGTTGGCTCAATCGCTATCAGTCGATCGCTGAGGAATTAGCTGCTAAGAATATTGCTTCCGTTTTTTTGCCGATGCCTTTGCACTTCGAACGAGGGCTGATTCCATAGAAGAACTTAGACGAACCGATGGCGGTAACCCAACGGAAGAAAAACGGGCGCTTTCTTTACTTTGGAGGTTATGATCAACTCCTCGTCGATATCAGCAAATTAGTGGATATTATCAAAGCAAACCCAACCGATTTCAGGGCGCAAAAAACTCCGCGAACACTCCTCATCGGATATTCCCTTGGAGGTGCTGCTGCGATGAGCGCAGCTTCCGAGCATTCTGACAAAATCAAATCTCTTTCAGTTCTCTGTTCGACCTAGGGTCTTTCCTCCGTATCAGACGAAGTTGTTGGAAGAGCTTTTCAGGGATTTGGCTTTGGTGGCAACGACTGGCGAAGAATACTAGAAGAACTCGGTTCCCAAAGACAGAATTTTGACAAAGCGTTTCGGGGACTGTTTTGGGCTGAAGATTTAACTTTTTTTTTAGCTTCATTTCCAAAACGAGTTCTTTCTATCCATGGATTGTTAGATCATCTGTTCGACCAAGAAATAACACACAGGTCAAGCGTTGATTTTTGGCGCCATTTCCAGAAACAGTCGCAAAACAATGCCTCCGCGAGCAGGGAGCGAGTATTTATCGATTTTAGTTAGGACCATTTTTACTTTGACAGGCGTAATCTTGTCGCCGATTTTGTCGCTGTATTCGTCGGGACCAAGCGCTAGTCATCACTTTCTGACCTGTAGGGTGCATAAGTCGGCGCAACCACCCACTCCTTCGCGTTAACACGCAATCCGCCGACGCAATGCACCGTGTCGTTGACGAACCACCTGTCGGGTGCATAAATCGGCGCAACCATCCACTCCTTCGCGCCAACACGCATCCCGCCGACGCAATGCACCGTGTGGTTGACGAACCACCTGTAGGGTGCATAAGTCGGCGCAACCATCCACTCCTTCGCGTCAAACCCCATCCCCGCCGACGCAATGCACCGTGTCGTTGACGAACCACCTGTAGGGTGCATAAATCGGCGTCTCCCACCCACATTTTTATGCTAAACCCCATTCCCGCTGACGCAATGCACCGCTTGGTTGATGTTGCGTGCCCCCCCGAACTAACCACTTGAACCAAACGACTCAAAGCGGGTCTATCTAAGCACCAAGCCCATACGACAACGCAATCCAGAATCCTCCAAATCGCGCTATCCATCTCTTCCCTTTTCTTGAAAGTGAACACTGTGATTAAGAAGCAAGATATCCAGCAGGTCGCGGACATACTTAGTGGTTTGTTAGAGATGCCGAAACCATCGTTGGGTATCGATATCGATGGCTGCGTGGATGAAGCCCCTCTCTTTTTTCAGTTGTTAACCAGCTGCTGGCCGGGCCAAGTGTTTGTGATCTCCTACCGCAGCGACCGTGCTAAAGCGGAAGCCGATCTGGCCAAACATCGTATTCGGTACGACCAATTGATTCTCGTATCTTCGTTAACAGCCAAAGCTGAAGTGATTCGCCAAAATGGGATCCTGGTCTTCTTCGATGATCAACCGGAAGTCCTGAAAGATATCAGCTCTAACACTCATGTAATGCTCGTTCGCAATGGAGGCAACTTTGATTTCGAAGATCGCCGCTGGATGTTCTCCGATGAGACCGGAAAACTGGTTTGATTCGTCTTGAGACCGTAGGGTGCATAAGTCGGCGCAACCATCCACTCCTTCGCGCCAACACGCATCCCCGCCGACGCAATGCACCGCGTTGTTGACTGTGCCCTTGTAGGGTGCATAAGTCGGCGCCAACCACCCACTCCTTAGCGCCAACACGCATCCCCGCCGACGCAATGCACCGCGTTGTTGGCTACACGTTGTTGGGGAATCAAATACGCGTAAGACCGCGGAGCGGTCAACGACATTACCTCCACCATGTTGACAATCCTTTTTTTCGAGATCCTCTATGAGCGAAAAACATTTTACCAACATCATCGATGGCGAGATTGTTTCCTTATCTGCTGGACAGCAGGACAATCGCTCCTTTGTGATCGTCTCGGTTCGCATCGAACCTAACAGCTTCCGCGTTGTGAATATCGGCATATCGCCTGAGCAGGCGGTTCGAGTGTGGCGAGATTTGTCCAACATGGCTTTGACTTCACCGATCCTGAAGGAAGCGGTGGCCAATAACCCTTCGGATTACGAATCGTTTCGCCGGATTTACCTGGAAGAACCTTTGCCGAAGAAGAAGCGTCGCAAGCGACGCAAAAGCGACGGTGAAGATACATCATCCAGAGAATAGCCACATTGACATTTCGCTTTTAGGTTTCGGCAAGCCGGGATGCGTACCCGCAAGCAAATAATTACCACCAGCATTTGCGATCATACTTAGGAGTTATCAACTCGATGAGTGAAACGAACACACTTTCTTCAGAAAGCGACTACTCCGAAAAGCCGGTGCAGGCACCTCGCATAACTCGTGAATTAGACGGCTTCATCATTGAAAAGGGTGACCTCTACGATGAAGTTATGGTGCATTTGCTGGATACCTGCTGGCAGGTTACTCTGCCAGCAGAGGATGGTACAGGAGTTGTCTCTCGTTACTTTGGACTCTTTTGTATCTACGATTTAGTGAATTATATTGTCGAAAATCGACTTAGGAGATGGCGGCCTGCCTTCGGTCGAATTCCGGCGCGGAAGATCTATGCCTGGAAGCGGCAAAAGACTCGCTGTTGGGTCAGCAAGCTGATCGCACAGGAACGTCAACGCCTCTTTGCTCAAATCGATCCGATGGTACTTGCCGTTCAGCAGAAGAGCTTCGCAGCAAATTGCTCGACGCATCGAATTTTTTTCGATCCTCGTTTTTATGGAAAGGAAAACCAATACTTATTGGATGACATTCAGCGGTATCGTGCTGCGGCGATGGCGGCGAACTGTTTTACTTTCTTGATCGACGATGAAGAGTCTGAGGGGAGTCGTTGCGAAGCAAAGGACGAGCTAAATCAACCGAGGTTGGAATCGTTATGTGAGAAACTGCGATCGTGGCGCACTCTTTTTTCGGACACAGGCAAGACCTATCGCGCGTTGAATCAGACTCTGGATCATTTACCTGGCAACCTATCACCGTATGTTGTATCTCAGTTGCGGTTTACTCATTTATCGCGAGCGTATTCAGACCGCGCAGAGCTTGTTTTATTTCTGTTAACTTCTCCGCAATCGCAGTATGAAGATCGTGCAGTCAACGAACGGATATTCCGTGATGCACAACGTCAGGAGATTCAACGTGCGATGGCATTGGTCGGCCGAGCGTTACAGACCGAGCTGAGCCTGCGGCGCACCGCTGACATTTCAACAATGGCTACTTATTTGAAGGACTATCCCGAGGTTCATAACGGTCGGTTGGTCGGTTTAGCCGAGGCATCGATTCGCTACCATCGCGAGCTGGCCGAGAATAGAGTTCGAGAATATACAGCGGCGGATCGACCGGTAGCTGCACCACCGATCCCATTGCCGGAAGTGGAAGGCTTACGATTTCTGGGTACGACCAACGAGATCATAGCCGAGGGAGCAAAGATGGGTCACTGTATCGCACGATATGCGAGGAGTGCCTTGGAAGGAAACAGCTTTTTGTTTCACTACGACTACAAGGACGAGATGGCATCGATCGAAGTCGATCGCAGCGGCCATGTCCGCCAATCCTTCGGTCCTCGCAACCTCACCAATCGCGCCTCCGAAAAAGCCCGCCACCTCCTAACCCACTGGGCCCGCAACTTCCCACCTCTCAGCAATCACTTGCCCTCCTACGATGACGTGCCGTTCTAGGAATCGTCGAGCATTATTTTCGCCCAATAATTCACTTATCAAATAATCGAGTAAATCAGCTTAAAAAGGTCTGACGAGTATATCTCTTTCAAAACGATCGTTCGCATTGGTTGACATAGAGCGATTCTTGCGACGAAGCATCGCTACTGCCGTCCTATAATTGCCTAGTATTCTAAATAAGTCGATGACCTATTGAAACAAATCCATTAACTCGCATCCTGATTCGTACATCGATAGAATGACACTAACCCCTCTATGACAAACTAAATGGATATCGCAACTCTCATTGATCCGTTCTATAGATCAATAAATCGTGTAGAATCTCTATCGATATCGGAAGCGAATTAGGCTACCCATGCAACCCGGACTGTACGACCACTTACTGACGAAAGCGATCGAAGCGGAAATCACACGTTTGGGAGATCCTCGTCTGGTAACTCTCACACCTGTTGATGCCGAAGAGTCGCACGCGATTTTGGCTCAGTATCTAGAGCGACTGATCGCTTCCAGTCTAGCCCTTCATCGTGGTTCCGATGCAGCGGAGAAACAGCGACTATTGGCTCAGAAAATCATGGATACGATTGCTGAGCACGTCCTTGCGGATGACGCGGATCGGCTCACCATCGCAACACCTCTACAACGACTACTTGCTATTCACCGATCTGCGAATGAATCAACGAAGGATCGACCTGATAGCCCCTTATCGCGTTCGTCGCTCTTCACCGGAACACGCTTGGACGCCAGCCTCGGAAGCCAACTTCGTAAAGAGATATCTACCTGCGATCGTATTGATATTCTCTGCTCATTCATTAAATGGAGCGGCCTGCGAATCTTACTCGATCATCTCCGTGAAATGACCGACAAGACGGCACACGCTGGCCCTGTTATTCGCGTTATCACGACCAGTTACATGGGAGCAACAGATCCCAAAGCGATTGAACTTCTGCGCGAGCTACCAAAGACAGAAGTACGAGTCAGCTACGATACCAAGCGTACTCGACTTCACGCAAAGGCTTATCTCTTTCATCGAACCACCGGCTTCAGCAGCGCCTATGTTGGTTCAGCCAACTTATCGAACGCAGCTTTATCCGAGGGCCTCGAATGGACTACTAAGATCAGCCAATATGAGTTGCCATATCTTTGGGAAAAAGTGACAGGAACGTTTGAGACTTATTGGCA
Source organism: Planctomycetota bacterium (assembly GCA_041178745.1). GTDB lineage: Bacteria > Planctomycetota > Planctomycetia > Pirellulales > Pirellulaceae > JAFLCP01. Next base: position 5,302 of record JBEGUT010000010.1, read on the forward strand.
AGATGATGAATTTCAGCCCTACGATGAGGCGGCGATCCCAAAGCTTCGTGATGCGATTCGCTCTGAACGCCACGCTGAATCCAATTCCGGTTCGGTCGTTCACTTCGACTTACGACCATTTCCATTTCAGGATGAAATTCTCGATGTTATTGCAGCCGAACGCGAAGTTCAAAACAAATATCGACATCTAGTGGTCGCGGCAACCGGTACTGGCAAGACCATGATCGCGGCATTTGACTATGCACGCGTCTCGCAGCAAATCGGACGCCGACCCCGTCTACTTTTTATCGCCCATCTCAAAGAGATCCTCTATCAAGCACTGATGACCTTTCGCTGCATCCTCAAAGATCAAAACTTCGGAGACCTTTTGGTCGACGGACAGGATCCCGGGAGTCGCGATTATTTATTCTGCTCGATTCAAAGTTATAATTCCCGCCGACTCTTTGACGAATCCGCTGAACAATTCGATTACATCATTATCGACGAATTCCATCATGCGGCCGCTGAAAGTTACCAGACACTGCTTAGTCACGTTCGCCCCAAAATCTTACTCGGATTGACCGCGACGCCGGAGCGTTCCGATCAACTCGATGTGCTTGGTTGGTTTGATGGTCGAGCCAGCGCAGAGATTCGGCTTCCGGACGCCATCAATCGTCGACTTCTTTGTCCCTTTCAGTACTTCGGGATCGCTGACTCGGTCGATCTAGATAGCCTCACTTGGCAACGAGGGGGTTACCGTATCGATGACCTAGATCGACTGTACACAGGCAACGGCATTCGCGCGAGCTTAGTTTTACAAAAACTCTGCGATACTGTTCTAAATCCACGCGAGGTTCGCGGGCTTGGCTTTTGTGTCAACGTTGCGCACGCCGAGTTCATGGCGGGATTTTTTACGGCAAAGGGTATTCCTTCCATAGCGTTGTCGAATCAATCGACTGATGAAGTCCGTGGCGCCGCCCAACAGCAACTAAGGGATCGATCGATCAACTTCATTTTCGTGGTAAATCTCTACAACGAAGGAGTCGATATACCGGAGATTGATACCGTGCTCTTTTTACGTCCAACGGAAAGCCTTACGGTATTCCTGCAGCAACTTGGACGAGGTCTTCGCTTGCATCCAGAGAAGGAGTGCTTGACGGTTCTGGACTTCATTGGTGCGCAGCGAAAGGAGTTTCGTTTCGCTAGTCGATTTCGAGCATTAAGCGGTAAGCCGGCTACAAAGTTAGATGACGAAATTGAATCTGGTTTTCCACATTTGCCAAGCGGTTGCATGATCAAATTGGAACGAGTCGCACAGCAGCGTGTACTGGATAATGTCCGCGAGTCGATTCGCTTGGTTCGCTCCCGAATGTTAGGTTCGCTGAGGGATCTTTTGGAATATCTTGGGCGTCCCCCAACCATGGAAGAGGCTATTGACTATTTTGATACGTCGATCGATGAGTTATTTAAACGCGGTCTATGGTCACGCCTGCTTACCGATGCGGGTATGGGCGAACCGATCGATGCTCCTGATGAACAGCAGCTTGCTAAGGGTATTAGTCGCCTCGCGCACATCAACTGCCCGCAGCAGATCAGTACTTTGTTAGGTTACCTTGAGCTGAGCGGGCTGATGGAAGCCAGTAAACACTCGAAACTGGTTGAAATGCTTCACACAACACTTTGGGGAAAGCTGTCGTCGGAGATGACGCTCCAGACGGCAGATATTAAATTGCGAGCCAATCCTTCGGCGCTGAAGGATCTCAAGGGAGTGCTGGAGTATCGATTGAAGAAGTCGCCCTTGATCGCGTCCCCTACTATGGCTTCCTATGATCCGCTAGCGGTTCATGCAGCGTACACTCGCGATGAGATTTTAGTAGCTCTTGGTCATTGGAGTTTCAATCATCGACCTGATCAGCGCGAGGGTGTATTACATTTAAAGGATCGGCAGTTGGATATCTTTTTTGTGACGCTGCAAAAGAGTGAAGATGAGTATTCGCCTACAACGATGTACGAAGACTATCTTATTTCGCACGATTTATTTCATTGGCAATCGCAGAGCAACACTTCAGAGCAATCGCCGACGGGCAAGCGTTATATCCATCATCAAAAGATGGGCTACACACCATTGCTGTTTGTTCGAGAAACCAAAACTCTTCCTTCTGGTTCGGCGGCTCCCTACCACTTTCTTGGCCCGTGCCATTACGTCCAACATTCCGGCAGCCGCCCTATCAGCATCACCTGGAAACTTCACTACCCCGTTCCAACCCGCCTCGTTCGCACCATGACCCGCCAAATCGCAGTGTAGATCCTTTTTGCATGGGTCGAGCCAAAGGACACCGAATACATAGACTCAATAAATCGCTATCTGCATCCATACTGAGCATCATGTGTTTCGAGGTCTTACTCTAGCATCTTCGTCATACCAGCCCCGACAGCGCCGATAAATTGATTGAGGCCGTCCGCCGATTAGAACCTCGTTCCAATAAGAAATATCCCGATGATCGAAATTCAACTGATCGTTCCCGGATTGAAGCTAACATCGTCGCCATCCGTACGACTGCTTGGAACCGAAAAATAAATGATCTGTAATCCTGCTAGAGTTTGTAACGCGTCTGGTGACACCGAGTAAGGAAATAGAAAAACTCTGTGACTATTTTTGACGGGCATGGAAGTGTTCAAGAGCGTCCCATGCTGATACCTTATTTGTGAGAAATCCTCTGCGTTCGTGCAAATCCCATACTGACATAGACCAAAAGATGCCTGATTTATCTATCGTTTACGTGCTGGTGAATCCCGCGATGCCTGGACTAGTAAAGATTGGGCGAACCTCGCAGGAGGACGTTGGAGGCCGTTTGGCTCAGCTTTACACAACCGGAGTACCAGTGCCTTTCGAACTCAAGTATGCCTGCCGAGTCCCCAACTCCGATGAAGTTGAATTAGCGCTGCATATCGCATTTTCTCCGCAACGAATTAATCCCAAACGCGAATTCTTTCGAATTGAACCAGAGCAAGCGATCGCGATTCTCAAGCTGTTGCACGTGGAAGATGCAACTGCCGAGATAGCAGCTCAGACGACAGGCATCGACGAGCAATCTCTCGCTGCCGCGGAAGGGATGCGTCAACGCCGCCCCAATCTGGACTTTTACGAAATGGGCATTCCCAACGGAGCGATACTTGACTGCCTATCGACGACTGCAACGGTCACGGTCGTTAGCCCAAGGAAAGTGTTACTTGGCGATACCGAGATGTCGCTCACTGCAGCGACCCGCCAGCTTTTGCAGCTAGATTACAGCGTACAGCCAAGTCCGCATTGGGCCTATCAGGGACAATCGCTGCACGATCTGTATGAGCTAACTTACGGCGATCTTGAATAATTATCTATCGTATTAGATCGAGAGCTTTTTGAGAATTTTTTTCGTTACCAGATGTATCCAAGGTAGTAGGGAAACATTCCGCAAGTAGGGTTCTTTTTCTCGTACGAAGGTTGTTCCTAGAAGAGGATTCCACCAACTCCATGAATTTGACGGATGTATCGAAACTTTGAACCTAGTTTTTTTGCTACGAAGAAGATTACGGTGTATGATCCGTGAATCAAATCTGACGAAGCTAGCCGATACCGTAGTGTCACCTAGGTGAATGCATATACTCATGCATCAGAATCGACTTCCGAATCTTCCTCATCAACTCCATCGTTCCAGATCGTAGTAATTAACACATCCGTTACAGATTTTTGGAAAAACGCAAATTCATTTTTCGTTTCGAGAAGAAAACTTAGGCAGCGCCCACGCTTTACTGGTTTGACCGATGCGTTTTCGCTCAGCCCTTCCTTCCAGTATTCAATATCATTGTCGAACCGTCCATGTTGCCAGACATAGGCCCGGCTTTGTCTAGCCGCAACAAACCACCTTCGCTTTCCCTCGATCCGGTAATGCAGGATGCGCTTACGCAGATAGGACTCGCGGTTCTCCGATAGTTGCCCCTGATAGAAAGCTACCATTTCTGGATTTGTAACCTCGGCTAAAGCAGCCGACCAATTACTCCATGCGACTATCGTATTGATCGAGCTTCGTTGGCCGCGCGGTGTCGCTTCTTGAAATAACTCCGGCGCGGGATAAACATTCGAGCAGACGAGATATTCAATTCCGCTAACAGCATCTTTCGCTACGGAAATCCTACAACACATCACATCAACACCATAATTTTTACTCAACCATTCAGTCCCGACCAGCAACGCGTAGTCAAATTCCTCGGCGATCAGCACAATACGCTGAGCACGATTCACCTCCTCAATATCGACCTCAAGAAAGTCCGTCAACGATTCCTGATGACTTTCATCTAGCAACCTCAGCAAATCCTCAGCTGTCCATTGAGCCATCATGCCGGCATAAGAAATTGCCTGGAGCAACTGCAGCTTGTTATTGCCTCGCTTGAGCTCGATGATGACACTATTGCCTTCCTTGTCGACAGCGAGAAGGTCGATCCTATCCTGTACGCTTTTGGACGGCATAATTTCCTTACCGACTAGGAACACCTCTAAGCCTAACTCTTTGAAGAAAGCTTGAGGGCTGTTCGAGATAAACTCCTGAAGGTCGTATCTTTCAGAAATAGATACGTCGGCAAGCCTCGGAGTTTCAAGAAGCGTGAAACTCTGGTTCTTTCTGTCGATTCTCAACATCTTTACTGTTCTCTTGGGTTACTAAGTTGCATTCTATCCTTCCACGTGCGATACGCGGTCTCCGTTTCGGTGAAGAGTCAACAAGCGTATTGGCCCAGCAATAGCCCACTCGATTTCGTTGCGTATCCGCTTAACGGTGCGGGCAAAACCTAGTTCTCTCGCGGCAAATGTAATCAGTTCCGACCAATCAATCGCTCCTGGTCATGCAGAGATTTCGTAACGATCCTTTAAATTCTTCGCGTGTTCGATCAGGTTCGGACTCTTTGACCATTCCTGCCAGAGTTGGGAATAGGTCATCCAAGTAAACTTGATCGTTGAGCTAGCAACAAGTTTGGCCAGCTCATCCACCTCGCGCCGATGGTTTTGACAAACAGGGATATCCTGCCAGTTCGTTGGTTCCCAAAAGAGATACAGTAATCGAATAGGTTTCTTGGCTACGGCACCGTTGTGGTATTTCCGAAGTCCAAAGTAGTGCTTTACCAATTGCGCAACGTCTAAATGCCTAGGCTCAGCCGATTTTGCCTGCTCATAGACCTGCCACCAACATGGTTCTGCAAGACCCGGCGGGGCAAGCCGCTCGTAAGCTGGCCTGAAGTCGGGACGCGTCTTGGTGAAGTATTCTGTCAGTTTAGATTCGATCGCGATGTTGTCTTGATCCCGTTCGATCCACACATCGAGGTTCGGTGGGGTTCCGTGATTGAAAATCGGGAATTGCTTTTCGAGTCTCAAAGCCGATGCACCGCTCTCACCAAAAACTGACAACATCGGTAATCGCCCCGGTGCTTTGAACCAGGCAAACGTGTTCACGGCCAGTGCGGCGGATGAGTGGGCCGCGCAGAACTTCATTCGGAGTTCTTCGCCGCTTCCATCGCGCAGATCGTTCTCAAACAAATCCGGAGAGACACCTTCCACAAGATTCTCGGTCGGCGTTTTGGTGTAACCCCTAGTATCAGTGGGATGCTTGATACGTTCGCGAAGTGCCGAATGCAGTTTGGTCTTGATTGACGGTTCTCTGGTCATTGGATCTCTTCACCTCAAAATGCTCGCACTACCAAACCATGCTCAGTCAACAACTGGAAATGTCGGATAAGTCGACCAGCTAACCAGGGTGAGTCGATTTTTAGCCCTACCTCGATGTTTCTTTGCTGAGCTGCTTTGGTGAAATTCGCCGATGAAATGAATACCTCTTCGCTGTCCACAACCACGCACTTCGCATGGAGCGAAGAACGCTTGCCCTCAGCGACTGACCGTGGATCGTAAAACACCTGAGGCAAGCGACAACCGGCTGGCCACTGGGTTTCACGAAAACGCTGCGCGAACCTGGATACAATGATTTCTGCAGCGGTTGTGTCGTAGTCAGGCCTGGCGATATCTAAAAAAAGCTTGACCTCTAGTCCTGGGATTTTTTCCATTTGTGCAGCCAGGGCCTCAAAGACGCTGGCACCTTGAAACACGGCGTAACCTACGACCAGCACAGATCGTTCAGCGTGAGCAAATAACTCACGCACCACTACCGCTGTGTCTCGACTAGTGATACCAGGTGCTTCGGGCCCCGAGGTCACCAAATCAATCGCTAGCTCCTGCCGTCGTCCAAATGCCCGATCCTGGAGTAAAAGCTCAATCGTGGTAACGATATGTTGCTCACTAAAGCCCCGTGCTTGCATTTCCTGTAACGATACCGTTACTTCGCTTGCGATCTTTGGCGACAATACGCGGTTGACCTGCAACTCGGAATAGGGAGCAGTCACCCGTCTGGACTTCAAAGCGCTCGCTAACTCCTTGAGGTCCGCGTCGCTGAGTTTTAAGAAAGCACCTGTCATTACTGCCCCGCCTGGAAAAACTCGATTCCCAAGTTATCTACCGTAGGGACAACCAGAGCGCGATCCAGAAACTCGTTATGCTGTTCGCACGAGGTCTCTGAAATCAGTACGCAACCGTGGCATGCGGCTCCTTGCAAGAACCTTCGCTCGTGCGGATTCGCCGGATCATGCTGCGCACAAACAGGATCATTGGAACATAGTTCGCCAAGTTGCAACGCATTGCGAACATGTTCATGGATTCTTCTTCCGACTTGAACCAACCCGCCAAGAGTACCCTCAGCATCAGACGTCGCCGTGAAAAGCAGGACGCCATAACCTGTATCAGGTATGGCGTAGATCCGTTCTCGAATGGAACTAGCAGGATAACCACACTCCAGCGACACAGCAGTTACCAGCAAATGAGAAAACGAGTGCAGCATGATGTAGGGCAATCCTGGAAACGCTCGCTTGGAGGTCTTGTGTTCTTCGGACCAAATCGAGTGTCCACGTTCCAGTAATTCGCCTCTGGCAAAGACTTCTTTCTGGGTAAGCCAGCGCTGGATAGCTTCCTGGCTGAACTGGATGAAAACTCCTTCACCACGGTTTTCAACGGCAGGTAGCCACTGAGGATTTTCCCGAGTGAGCGACGCACGTCGAACGCCTATCTCAAGCTCCCCATCGATATCTGGCGATATGGCTTCAAACCTAGTGAAGCCAACTTGTGCAACGACCTCACGAAGCCGATGTACCAGTACAACTCGCTCGATGTTTTTCATCCAAGGAGAATCCCACACATCCCTAGATAAAGTTCTCGCGTAAAAATTGCCATCGGGGCGATCGTCACCCAGCTCAGATTTAGCAGCAATCAGCGTTTCGATTTCAGCTTGCTTGACCGACTTTGCTTGTTTGACGGACTGCCCCCGTCGAACTTTGATTTCCGAAAATACTTCTTCGTCGGTAAACCCTTCGAGTGCCGCATGTACTTTAGCTTTTTTGCGCTCGTAACCTAGCTCGTTTACTTCGGAAACCTGTCCCACAAAGTCCCAAACCGTTTCTACGGCCTCTCGAACATTCTCATTGCGATCAGGCAACGAGATAACGCTCATCAACTGCGAGAAATACGCATTGCTCGCCTGTCGAATCAAAAGACGGTTCGGTTCGTTACAACGCTCGCGGCTATAAGGCCCAAGCCAGGGACGGTTTCCGTCACAGTAACCAAGGATTCGATTTGCAAAAACAATCTCTCCGAGTGATCGCACCGCACCGCATTCGCAGCGGACAAAAATTTCTCCAATGTCGCCACTAGTGCCGCGTTCCTCCATCCACAGTGGTCTTCGGCACTCTGTTTCTGCATTGTGCGTAAACGAATACCAATCAAGATCGCCAATGTGCCCAGCACGACACGCCCGAACAAAACGCACCGGAACGACGTTTTGTTTTTTCTGGGCATCGTCAATGAACTTTCCTTTCGTCAGCATGCGACGATGCACGAGACGTCTAGCACGAATACCGTGTTTGGCAGCTTCAGCATCGACATCTTGGGTAATGAACCACTCAGGAAATTGCCACGCGGTGATTCCAGTCTGAGATGCCGTCGGATCGTCTAAATCTGGCGGTGGCGTTAACAAAGATAGCGACTGCAAGGGTGGATCAAACAGTTGCTTGAGTTTATCTACCAAGCGAGGCTCAATAATGGCTTCGCCACCGGTCGACCAACTATCCAGCCCTCCTACCAGTACCGAATGATTCGGTAGATCCAACATCGAACCTGGGCCAAATGACGTCAGCAATTGACTTCGTCTGATCTGGCCATGCGGTCGACCACCGGGACGCCTACTCATGTTGACTCCTCCTCAACGTCTAACTCGATACCGTCAATGGTCTTAAGCCATAGATTCACGCTTGGCTCGACATCTCGTAGCGATCGGTTAGCACGAAACTTCTTATGTCTCGGTGGTAGATTCTTGAGTTCCGGATTAAGAAACTCATACAAAAGCCGCTGGGCACTTCCTTGTTCGGTTTGGTACTGCAACGCACCGCCTGTGTCATGCAGATCCTTGGCAATGCTGCTCCACTCATCGAGCAAGTCTTTGGATCGCTCTAGCACTGTAAGTCGTAATCTGTCTGCATCATCCGACGAGCTATCCTGATGTGTTTCCAGAGCTCGTTCAGAGAGTCGCTTCACAACAGAATCGAGTTTAGGAAGTTCTCGCAGGATTTCAGTCGCTCCCCGAGGCGGCGTCATAGGCAAATGCCCCTGACGTACCAGTGAAATCAACGTACCCGCCAATCCCCTGTCTAATGCCCGGGGGGAAAACGGGGTAACACTCGTCGCCTCGACACTGCGGTAGAACGTTTCGTGAAAAGCCCCAAACCTTTCGTAATGCGAACGGTCTCTCGGTCGATGGACATTGAGGATCGTCACCACTAGACCTGGCTTGTTGGTATCGCGTCCTACACGGCTCGTTGCCTGAATGTATTCGGAACTTGTTTTGGGTTGACCAAAAACCACCATCAGTCCAAGTCGTGTGATATCCAGACCAACAGAGATCATGTTCGTGGCAATCGCGACGTCCACATGGTCTTTTTCCTGAAATGCTTGTGCTAACCGTCTCTTTGCCTCGGACACCTTGTCGGTGCTGACACGGCTTGTCAGTTCCACGACTTCGTAGGCAATGGTCCGGTCAACAAATAGCCCGCGATCATCACGAACCCGTTTACGCATACCGCGTCCCATGAGCTGGGTTCTGACTTCGTCTTCAATCAGCCGCCGTGCGCCGCCAAGCTCCCGCAAGCTGTTGAAGTACCCGAGCAATGTCATGTAGGGATCAGCTGGGTTGTTTTCGTTCTTTTTACCGCCAGCTTCGACATAAGCCTTCTGGGCAGCAGCCAGCAGTGCAAGATAAACACGCAGCATGATGACTTTTGGACTTCGTCCTTGAGCGGCGATCCCCAGATATTGCCTAGCATTGCTCTCCGTCGTGGAATGCGTCCGAGCGAAAAATGAGTTTCGCACATCTGGTCCTGGGGGAGGGAACACATCGACATGCCGACGATTGAACAAGGCACGTATTTGGCTTTCTGCGCGACGTACCGTTGCTGTAGATGCGATGATTTTTGGTCGGATTCGATGTCCCTGTTTCTCGATGGTAGATAGCTCATCCAGTGCCGTTTCATACAGGCCAACCATCGTTCCCAGCGGTCCAGAAATCAGATGAAGTTCGTCTTGGATCACCAAATCCGGTGGCAATAGTCGCTGCACAGGCAGGGGCCGACCAGCCGTCGGATGACATGGCCCGTAAAAGCCTTCGGAATCAGCTTTGCTGACACGGCCAAAGAATGCGCCGACTTCTCCAGTCCAGGGCATTGCCGCAAACTTGTCGACCGTAGCGATGATGAAGCAAGGCAGCCGACGGTAGATAGGCTCATCAACCGCTAGAATCGGAAGGTGATTGCCGCGCGAGAAGTCGCAGCTACGATTCACACACGTTACCCGCAGATCCGTAGGATTATCAGGATTGGGTACTAACTGAAACGAGTTAGAGTTGAACTTCGTGCTACACCAGGGGCACTCTTCCAAAGGTATCGGCGACGGCTTTCGATTGTCGTTTTTGTAGGCAATCGTTTTAGCCCTGGCTGTTTCGCGAAACTTGTCCCCCTTGGCACCCATTCTGTTCGGAGTTGCTGCTCTTCCAACCCACAAACCAATTTCAAAAGGCCACTCGCCAAGTTTCTTCACATCCTGCTGTCGCTCAAGCTCCAAAGCGCAAATCAAAGCAGCAGCACGACCAAGCTGATCCAGCGTGAGCAGCCGAAGCGTGTACCGCATCAGTACGCTCAATCCTGCCGATGTGATACCAGGATTGCGCAAGCGTCTAAGAACCAGCGTAAACGCTGCCAGGCCGAGGTAGGCTTCTGTTTTACCACCACCAGTCGGGAAGAACAGCAAATCCACGATCTCGCGATCTTGGTCGTCCGGCTTTGCGATGCCTTTCAGATTCATCAGCAAGAAAGCCAGCTGGAACGGTCGCCATGCAGGGGTAACTTCTTCGGGCTTCTTGTTCAGCTGTTGTGCCAGACGCCTGCGACCTTGAGTCGCCATGGCGCGATTGGCGATACGAAAAGCTTCGAGGCAATCCTTCTCTTCGAGTAAAGCGATTCCAGCTTCAATGCGATCTGCGGCTAGTCCTGCACGCTTGAGCAGCTCATCTGCTGTTTCTTTGCGTCGCTTAGGCGATGTGGGCGTGTGGGCTGCCTGCTGGCTGATCCATTCGCGATAACGAGCAACAAAGTTGCCTAGTTTCTTTTTAGCATCAGCACCATCAGCAAGACGGGCCAGCTCGTCCATGCGAAGTTCAACACCGTCGATCTGCGACGGAGCGACCCGTTCTACTTCGGACGCAGGCATCCAGCATGTTTTGACGGTTCGGCACTTTCCGTTTTCGACAATGGCCTTGGTCGATACGTTATGTCCCACCGAGAATTCAAAAACATCGCGGTACTGAAGGTCGGCGACTCGTTCGTCCCAATCATCACTTTCCAAGCTGCGAAGATTCGGACGAGCTACCAGTGGTTGCTCACTGTTTAGCTCTAGCTCGACCTGAAAGATAAACCCTTCGTCGCTGACCTCATCTGGTGCGGGAGCACGTTTGTTGACCAAGAAAACCGAGAGACTTTTGGTTCCTGCAGGCAATCCACCGGAAACACTACGGTCCGGTACCCCACGCAGCGACCAAGCTAACTCGATCCCGCGACTGTTGGGAATCGGCACGCTACCGGAGGCTGGAATTCTCGATCCAAACTCAATAGGTAACGTTACCTCCCTGGGTATGCGACGCCATTCTGAAGCAGGTCCTTCACCACCTTCTTCTCTTATGGCTCGTAGGTAATCCCCATACCTCACCGTGACTGTTAGCTTGGTCGTTGCTTTGGACAGAAGCACGCTGACACCCATGCTACTAGGTAAGAACGACTTGCGTGCAGCGGCGGGCTCTGGCGGCTCGTCATCATCGAGACCAGCAGGTGTGGCAGCTTGGTCGAGTTCATCATCGCTTGTCGGATCAACTCGCTGCGTTTCACCAGCCTCGGTTGGCACAAGAAAGCCGGTCAGATACCAGCGAGACGGCGCTTGATAGAGCGATTCCTTGGGATCACCCAACTGATCCTGTGGTCCAACCAGGTCAAGCTGTAGTGCGTCGATAAGATCACTTCTGACTTCGAGCGGCGAAGTTGATGTCATGGCTAGAACTCAAACTTGGGTTGGTCGGGATTGTCGGGCTTCTTAGTTTTCTTACTTTGCCGAGGTTGCTTGGGCTTGGTCGGCTTCGCTGGTTTGGCTTCTTCGTCGTCTAACGACTGCTCTTCTTCACCTGAGGACTTTCGAGATCCATCGACTGCGACTCCGGCGATGACTTCTTCCTTGTGACGCTGTTCGTTGAGCTCAAGTAGTCGAGCAAGAACTTCATCGCGGAACCCGTCAGGCCAACGATACCGCCAAGGCTTCTTTTTTTGGCGGGCGCTGCTTAAGTCAGATGCGACATCGTCCTGATCCTCTTCGTAGTCGAGAAGAAATTGGCAGAAGTCAGGTTGTGCAGCTTGGTGTGCAAGATCGTCCCAGCCGTAAAAGTCAAGTACGGTCTTGTCCATTGCAGAATGGAGTTCGCGGAGCTTCTGGATATTCGATGAAACTTCAGCAGGATCGTGAAACCGGTTATATGTTTTGGTCAGTCCTTCGTTGTTTTGGATCATTAAAGCAGCGCGAAACTCGTAGTATTCACGACCGGCAGTTTCGTTCCGAACCTGCATATCTTCAGCTCTACTCGAAGATATTTCTAAATTTGTCGAGAGAAATCCGACAGGAAATGGAAAGGTTTCAAAACAATCAGATGGCGCGTACGCAAGATCATCTTTTAGCGTTGATGCAAATTGTCTCGCCCAAGTTTCATGTAACCGTGATTGTAAGATACAGAACCCTGCGTAGTTGGAAACGCCAATTACAGTGAGATTACTTGAGTAAATCATCTTTCGCGGTAAAAAAGCCATGGCAAATTGAGTCATAGCTTGAGACGCAGTTACGAGTACGCGATTAAGAGAACGAGTTGTTTCATAAAGTTCAGAGGCTCTCGAACCGTGTACCCACCACCGATCTGCACGGCGCCGACTGGTTGCATTCGATGCGCTTAATGACTTTTGTCGATGTGGACGCACCTTTCTTTCCAGAATGTCCATTAAATCAGGCCACTCCAGTCTTGCTTCTTCTTCCTCAATATCACCAAGATCAATAACATAGCGATGGTGTACATGCTTAGGCGAATTCGCTACCTCTTCCCAGCCAATGAAAGGAAATATTGCTGTCGCATTTTTGGCGTTCGACGAGATGAGGTCTTTCATAACCGAAATTGAGTTAGGAACTGTCGAGCGATCATCATCAGTAAAAGTAAACCCCATTCCCAATACTGCACTACCTTGGAATGCCCGTTTTCTATTTGAGATCAATAGATGAGGGTTCTCATGTCCCCCGGCGTGAAATAAGTACGCAGTGATCATGGGCACGTGGCGACCGTCTAAAACGGCATTACTTTGGAATTCGCCACGGAAGACGTTCACCAAGCTTACAACTACCGCTGCTAATCCTGGCCACTTGAGCCGTCTCGTCGCGGCGTAAATGGTGCCCCCATGCGTGCAAATCCATCTGAGCCCCGTGGAGCGGGTATCACCCTGGCCAATCGTGTTAGTTGCAATCAGACCGAAGCAGCCTTGTGTCTTGAGCAGGTTGAACGCACGACGAAAAAAGTGAGCTACAAGATCTGAATTTCCATGGGATTCTTCGTGAAGTTCTTTAAGCCATTCTGAGTAGCCTTCGCAACTACTTTTGATCAATGTGTTTTTTCCTGCAAACGGCGGGTTACCTACAAACGCATCGAACCCACCATTCTCTCGCGAGAAGACCTCTGGAAATTCGATTTCCCAATGAAAACAAGGAACTGGATGCGGTCCTGCTTTGAGACGATCAGCGGCAGCCTGTAGCTTTGCTCTGGAGTCGAAATCTGGAGTAGTTGTTAGTGATTGGTGATTAGTGGTTAGCGAAGACAGGTAGGAACTTCCAAGATCATACACTCGCTCAAGTTCTTCTTCGCGTGCTTTCTTCTTGTCGGCAGCGAAGAAGCAACTGATGCAGGCGTTGCCAAGCAAACGAATCAGATTGAGTGCTTCGTTGGCTACCTCCATGCGCTGCTGTTGATCACGATACGCTGTATCCTCACGAGCATTGAGTATTTTCGCCCGAGCTTCTGTGGCGCGGTCCAGTCGCTTTTGAATCAAATCTTCGCCGAGCCGCATCTGCTTCTTGGGTTCCCAATTAAAGCGAATGATCTGTTCGCGTGTTAGCCCGACCAGTGAATCACCATGTCGAAAAGAATGGTCCAGAAACGTGAACGGATGGTCTTTGGCAAGTGTCACCAACCACAGTGACAACTTCGCCAGGTCAACCGCCATGATGTTCTTGTCCACGCCGTACAAGCAACGCTGCGCTACGGTCCTTCGAGCATAAAGCGTTTCGTCTTCATCCGGCGGGATGTCCGTGGGAACCATATCGTGGGCGTACCAGGACTTGATCAGTTCATCGCCCAATTGCCGACAGACTTCCACGAGAAAAGCCCCGCTACCCATCGCCGGGTCACAGATCTTCAGATCCAGGATTTGACTCGGGTGCGGTATACGTTTCTCGCGGGCAGCCTTTGCATACTCAATCGCACGTTCCGATTGCCGGATTCGAGCTTCGATTTCACCATTCGTGTATCGCCGTTTATCGTCACGCGAAGGTTCATAAACCTTGGGCAGTTCCACCTCATGATCACATAGTCGTCCAAGGATTGGTTCCAGGGTCGTGCGCACTATCGGCTCAGTAAGCGATCGTGGTGTGTAATGCGAACCGCTGCGACGTCGTTCATCGGACGGCTGAAACACCATCGATTGAGCAGGAACCAAACTGGGAGTAACATGCTTGGCAATCTTCTTGTCCAGTGCCGCCAGCACATCGTCAATCGATTCTGCGCTCTTCAGTCCTGCCGCATCCGTTGTTCCCAGTGTCTGGTCAGACCATTGCTTAAGCAAGCCAGCGCGTTCTCCGGGCTTAGCCGATAGCAGGTCTTCCAAGTTAATCGTTGTCGGAGCACCATGCGGTTTGGCGGGCTTGATGGCAATCGATTTGCCTTGAGCCAACTGCAACTCAAAGCCCATGATGGTTTCATAAACGCTGCCAACTTGTTCTACATCCAAGGTCCGGTAGCTAAGGCGCTCGCCGTCCAAAATCGATAGATCTTCGAGGACACGATAAATGACACCATCGCTGATACGTGGAATCTGAATCGTCGAATCCATTTCTTGTGACGATTTTTTCAGCACATTGCCGTCGTCGTAACGTCCTTCCAGGAATGGATACCGGTCCGGATCAAACAGATACCCCTTACGCGATGGTAGCTTGAATTCCGCGTGTTGACCTCCTTCGTAAATCAATCGAAACAGAGTCAGCAACTGCGACCACGCGCCAAAACGCTGGTCCATGGTGTCAGGATGTTGCCCGGCATCTGCACGTAGACGCTCAAACAGTCCGTTGACGGAATAGAAGTTGGAATAAACCGGATCGCTCGACATGAGGTTGCGGTCTTCGGCATACAACACGAAAACCATCCGCATCAAAACCGTCAGCAGGCCGTGGTAAACATGCTGAGGATTATTTGCGAGCACCTCGCGCAGCAGTTCACCTTTACGCTGATCGTCGGCAGCCTGGAATCCTCGCAGCAGCTCAAACAAAGCCGACATCACTTGTTCGGCCAGCTTGGTCGAAACCGTATTCTGATACTTGCGGCTATTCTCCAGAATATGTGGAAGCCGTTGATTTTCTCCGAGCGTGAACATGCGATCCACGGAAAGCAGCATGTGCAGCGCCGCAAACATCGGACGACCGGCTACCTGAATCATTTCGGCCACGTTGAAGGTTGCATAGCCGCTGGATTCACCCTTGGGGGCATACACAAGCCGCAGCTGCCTGCCGTTACAAAGTAGGCCGATTGGTACTTGGCTTTCACGGAGTAGTCGCTCGAACTTGAGCTGCGGTGCTGCATGCCAGTGACGGCTACTGTCTGCTTCGCTTGGCTCATCAAAGTCTGCTTGCGACGGCAGGATCTGCACCAGCATCTGCCACGGAATCTGACCTTCCTTTGGTTTTAAGATTGGCACCGCATAGTCAGGCCGAAGCGTTTCCTTGTACTGCGGCAGTATCACTTCCAGCGCGGACATGCTTTCAGGCAACGCAGTTTTCTGTGGCACCTCGACCAGATCCTGCGCTTCCCAGCCCAGACAGTTGCGAGTGAACGCTGCGAAATCCTGGATCTCCGGTACGATTTCGCCTTTTTTGTCCAGCTGCAAGCATTCCAGAAACCGCTTATGCTCGCCGGTAATATTCTTGTTGATGTAGCACTGCGCTTCTAGCATCGCAGGTACAGACACCACCAAGCCAACAGGCTGGACGTAACCGAGCCATTCAAGATGAGCAAGTTCTTCGGGGGATTTAGACATAGTTTAGTGGTTAGAGGTTAGTTGTTAGTTCTTAGTGAATTCGCTAGGCCGCTAAGAATGCGCCCAACTTCCTCTGCCTTGTCGATCGTATTTGCAGGATCGGACAAATATCCAAGCCTCTCTGAAATCAGGATTTGCGTTGTCAGCTCTGCTATTGAGCCACGAGCGATGCCTACAAACCGAAGGAACTCCCCTTTGGACTTCCGAGCTTGGCCCTCCGCAATGTTGCTTGGAATGGAAACTGCGCATCGCCTCATCTGAGAGACAAGTCCATACCGCTCATCTCCAGGGAAAGTTTTAATGGTTTCGTAAATATGTATCACCAAATCCATCGCTTTC
>JBEGUT010000011.1:0-21164 GCA_041178745.1 Planctomycetota bacterium
AGCTTTGGATGCTTCGGCATCCAAAGCTTTCAAGAACGGCGACTTCGAAAAGTCGGTAGAGTTGATACGCGAATCACAAGAACAACTGCTTGCATTAGCCAAGAGTGGTGACAAGACCATCTTACGCAAACTGGAGCCGATGCATAAATCACTTCAGCGGGCTCATGCGATGCTGGAACTGGAAGGCTATTCGCTCGATACACTTCCCTCATGGCAAGAGATTGCCGAGGGTAAGATTCCGGAGAAGCCTGCTGGTGGAGCGATGCCGGGAACGGTTTCGTTTTCCAAAAAGCTCGCTCCCTGGCTCGTATCTTCTTGCGGAAGGTGCCACGTAGATGGAAGTCGCGGTAACTTTAATATGGCGACCTTCACCGCTCTGATGAATGGGAGCGACGCCGGGAAAGTTGTTTTTCCTGGTGATCCGGTTGGTAGCCGTTTAGTGGAAGTCATCGAATCGGGCGACATGCCTCGAGGAGGCGGGAGAATTTCGGCAGAGCAATTAGCCGATCTAAAGACATGGATTACCGAAGGTGCCAAATTTGATGGTCCAGATGCTAACGCGAATCTGAAAACTCTAGTACCTGCTGGTGCTGGCGGCCCCGCAACGCAAGCGCCCATGTTAGTGCGAGCCACCGGTTCTGAAACCGTCAGTTTCTCCAATGAAATTGGTCCGTTGTTGATGGACAATTGCAACGGCTGTCATATCGGAGCGATGCGTGCATCTGGTAATCTCAGCATGGATACTTTTCAGCAACTTCTTCGCGGTAGCAATGATGGCCCGATCATCGTGCCAGGCAAACCGGAAGAAAGTCTTCTTATTAAGAAGCTTCGAGGCACCTCTGGGCAACGCATGCCTGCCGGCGGTCGACCACCGCTAGAAGATATCGAAATCTCCAAGATTGCTACCTGGATCAAAGAAGGGGCAAAGTTTGATGGACCTGACGGCGCCACTCCGATGGAGCAGATCGTCAACCTCGCCTGGATGAAGAAAGCAACCCATGAAGAACTTTCAAAGAAGCGTCGCGAACGAGCGTTGGCTCAGTGGAAACTCGCGTTGCCAGATCGAGCTCCTGATCGCGCCGAGAATGAAGATATCTTGGTGCTCACCAACATCGGTGAAGCAGGCACTCAGAAGATATTGAAGTTAGCGGAGAAATCTTTGGCTAATACGACCAAGTATCTCAAAATAGAAAAGGATCAGCCCCTCATCAAAGGCGGCATTGTTCTGTATGTCTTTGATAAACGATATGACTACACCGAGTTCGGTAAAATGATCGAACGCCGCAGCTTGCCGATCGAGTGGAGCAATCACTGGGGAGGCAAAGTCTTGGATGCATATGCGGCAATGGCTTACTCACCAACCTCGGAAGAGCCTGCTATCGAAGGTCAGTTGGTGGAAAGCTTTATCGGCCTACATCTTTCCTCCTTGCCCGGAGTTCCATTTTGGTTCTCTGAAGGTGTCGCTCGTGGTGGTGTCGCATCTTTGCTGGGCAAAGAAGATCCTCGAGTGGCTGCTTGGAATCAAGCTTTACCAGCAGCCATCAATGGAGTCGCCTCTGCCAAAGCGGTAGTCGACAACCAAGTGGGTGAAGAACAAGCGGCGTTGATTGGATTGCGAGTTTCGATGGCGATGACAGAACCGCAACGCAAGATGCTCGATGAAGTCCTTCGCTCTCTTCATCAAGGCAACACGTTCGAACAAACCATGCAACGTCTCGGAGGAACTCAGGAGAAATTGCTAGAGCGAGTCGGCATTGCTGCAAAATAGCCTTGCAGATTGTGTGCAACACAAAGAAATCATTCGCTTTGCATGTACAACGTGAGACCTTCTAATTCGGCGATCTGCTAAGCGATCATGACGAGCTTTGATTTACCAAAGCTCGTTATTTGCCTTTTTGCGAAACCCCCTCGAATCGTGCGTTGGGCCCCAAGTGTCCAAGAGACAACCTTAAATTCCAGACACTGGAATTTTAATCGAGCTGTTAATTGCCCCAAGTCCGGGCAACTTACCCAGGCTTCCCAAGGAACGGAACGTTTCTTGGGGCGTTGGGAAGTCGCTATCTGCAGCGAATCGTGCCTGCAGCAGCCATTATTTGCGACCCAGAGAGAGCTGAAAAACCGAAAGGCCTGCGACAATCCAGCCAGAGATTTGCAGAACACCCCCGAGCGGTGTTACGGCTCCCAGTATCGGAACGTTTAACAGCACCAGTAGATACAAACTCCCCGAAAAAATAACAGTACCTACGGCGAGCAGAGACACCGCGAGGCGAAAAGGTCTATTCCAAAAAACCAGCGGAAGAGGAGCGAAGGCCGCCAGCGCCAAAGCGTGGTAGAAGTGGTATCGCACTCCCGCTTCGAACTGGCCCAGTCGCTTGGCAACCAAATCGGGCGTGAGACCGGATTGTTCAAGAAATCCCTGCAGACCATGGGCCTGGAAAGCACCTAGAGCGACGGCCGAACCGGCCAGCGCGGCAGCCAGCAAAAAACACCTCGCCTGCTGCACCCAAATCCTGTGGGAATCGTCGGTTTTATCCATGCCTTTTGCATTACACCCCAACTTTTAGAAGAGTTTCGAGGTACCATTAATCAAGCGACTGCGCGGGTACCGTGAAATCTCACGGAATACTTAGGTGACCAGTGACTAGTGATTCGAAAAACCGAGTCGGCTACTCCGATTTAGCCAACAAACTGCGAACCGTTTCCACCAGTCGCTCCATGGGAAAGGGCTTGCGAATATATTCGTTCACCCCCAACATTTCCGCGTACGCCTTATGGCGACTTCCCTCATTGGCAGTGATCATAATAATACGGGTTGGATGGGCTGGTGGGGATCGCTGCAATTGCTCTAGGACCAGAAAACCACTTCGCTTGGGCATCATCATGTCTAGCACTAGGACATCGGGCGACTGATGCTCAATCATGGCAATACCTTCATTACCGTCACGAGCTACAAAAACCTGAAAACCCGCTGATTCCAGAGCGAAACGCATCGATTCCACAATCTCAACGTCATCATCTACCAAAAGAACACGATGTACTGAACTCGACTTTCCCACTGAATCCTTGTCATCCATTGCTTGCGTCTTTCCAGGCACGGGCTAATAAAAAAATCGCAACTGCGGTGTTCCTTCAAGTCCATCATAGCTGATGGCCAAACCAAAACGTCAGGAGTCACGATGAAGAATCCGGAATTGGCTGAACAGATACTCCAACATGTGTATCGACCGAATTATCAGCCTGTAAAACCGAAAGTCATTCTTCGTCAACTCGAATTGCCGGAAGATGATTATCGCATATTGGTGCGCACGATAAAACGCCTTGTCGAACAGGGCCAAATTGTATACGGCGCCAACCATTTAGTCGCTCCCATCAACACCCCGTTCCCCAAGGGCGAATCGGCGAAAATTGTCAAGAATTCCGGAAGCCGTGAAAAAACATTAAGTGGTACTTTTCGTGCTGCAGCAGCGGGATTCGGTTTTGTTCGCCCTGTTCCAGGTGTCAAAGGAACACCTACTGAAGATGTGTTTATACCTGCTGGATCGGTAGGCAGCGCGTTGGATGGCGACTTAGTGGAAGTGCGTCTCCTAAAGAGCACTCGCGCTGACAGCGACTATGAGGGGCGCGTCGAGAATATTCTTGAACGACACCGTCGCCAATTTTCAGCCACCTTCCAGTGGATCGAAGGAGAGCCAGTCGCGTGGCTCGACGGTGTTAATCTGCGGCAACCTGTTCTGGTGGGTGATGTGCGTGGACTTCCGCTGGAAGATAACGATAAAGTTATCGTCGAACTGGTAAGGTTCCCTGAAGCGGGCGTGCAAGGCGAAGGGGTCATTCTCGAAGTTCTCGGAAGCTCACAAAATCCGGCCGTCGATACGCTCGCCGTGATGCATCAATTCGGTCTTCAAGAAAATTTTCCTGCCGAAGTGATCGAACAGGCTCGCCAGACGGCCGATCAATATCGCGAAGAGATACCCGCCAACCGAACCAATCTGACCGCCACTCCCACTCTCACGATCGATCCTGTTGACGCGCGCGATTTCGACGACGCTATTTCACTCTCCAAGAATTCGGTCGGACACTGGGAGCTGATGGTGCACATCGCCGATGTCGCGCATTTCGTACCTGCTGGTTCGAAGCTTGATCTGGAAGCGCGTCGGCGCGGCACCAGTTGCTATCTGCCTGATCGCGTCATCCCGATGCTACCAGAACTGATCAGCAATCACCTTGCGAGCCTTCAGCCGCATAAGAATCGTTTAACCAAAACCGTCCGCATTGAATTTTCTTCAGGTGGAACTGTCATTCATACCGAGATCTTCAACAGTGTGATCCACAATCACCAAAGATTGACGTACGAGCAAGTAGATCAGTTTCTGGCCGATCGCGAAGATTGGAAGAAAAGACTTGCACCAGAGATCCATCAGCTACTCGGAGATATGCACGAGCTGGCGATGACCTTGCGCAAGAAGCGACTTACCGAAGGTGCTCTCGAACTGAGCTTGCCGGAAATCAAAATCGACTTGGATCGCGGCGGAAAAGTCAAAGGAGCACACTTACAACTTCACACCGAGAGCCATCAGATCATTGAGGAATTCATGCTGGCCGCTAATCAAGCCGTAGCGACTTGGCTGGATGACTTGAAAATACCACTGCTGCGTCGCGTTCATCCAACGCCCGAACTAAGGAAACTGCGCCGCTTAACGGAGTTTCTGCGAGACCTGGGACTCCCTTCCGAAAATCTTGAAGATCGATTTTCGCTGCAGCGAATCCTGGAAAGCGTTCGCGGACAAACTACAGAGTATGCCGTTAACTACGCGATACTCAAATCGATGTCTAAAGCCGTGTATCAGCCGCAACCCGAGCGACATTACGCTTTGGACATGACTCACTATTGTCACTTCACAAGTCCGATTCGCCGCTATCCCGATTTGACCGTTCATCGCACCGTGCAGCGACTGATAGAAAAGGTCAACGCAGTGGAACCCTTACCGATTTTGATTCGGCTTGGTCAGCAATGTTCTGATGCAGAACAAAATGCGGAACAAGCGGAACGCGAAGTCATCAAGATCAAACTGTTGCATTTCCTCAGTCGCAAAATCGGTCATTCAATCGATGGAGTCATTTCGTCGGTCAACTCCGAGGGATTCTACGTGCGTGGTATCGAGTTACCAGCCGAAGGTTTTGTACCAGTACACTCTCTCCCTTCGGATCGTTATCGCTACGAGAGACACGGACACTCGCTGAGCGGACACCGGGCCGGCAATCGTTATCGGCTTGGCGATTTAGTTCGTGTCTGTGTCGATCATGTTGATCTTGCCAGACGCATCCTCCTGTTCCGCCTCGAAAAAACACTCGCTCCCGTTTCCTACCAGGGAGTTCGCATCAAAAACGCGACCAACGGCAGCGGTGCCAAATCTTCGGGCAAGCGAAAGTCATTTCGCAGCAAAAGTAAGCCTGATTTCCGAGGAGAATCGGGCCGGCGTTCATCCGCCGAAGGAAAACGGGCCCGACATGGTCGACCCAAACGCGGTCGACGCTGAGAAACCAAAGGGCTGGAAGGAAAACTTATAAGAGAAAAATCATACGTTTGCCCCTCAAACCGCTTCCTGGAACTCCGACTAGCGGGCAGTTGCCAAGCCGATACAATACAGGTGCCCGATTTTGCTCGTTGACAATTGAACCAGGAGCCTCCGGTTCCAATTCCCTTCCAAACCTTCCGTTTTTTGTAGCGGATGGATTGGAAATGGATTGTTTCCGTAAAGCGTTTTTTAGAAACGAATTCAAAACTTTGAATTCGTGAATTCGAATTCGCTCTACGATGGTGAGGCAGGAGATGGAGGTTGCAGCGGAGATCCGGACGGGCGAAGTCGACATTCGTTTGCTCTAGAAATTTTGGCGGGAGAAAAACCATGACCGCTCCGCTCCGCACCACACCGCTCCATCAATGGCACCTCAGCCAGAATGCGCGGATGGCGGAATTTGCTGGTTATGACATGCCGATCCAGTACACCTCGATCGTCAATGAACATGTCGCGACTCGGCAGAAGGTCACGTTGTTCGATATCTCCCACATGGGTCGCCTGCGGTTCGAAGGCTCTCGCTCTGCCGAATTGCTTGATTACCTTCTGACACGCCGCGTGCGCGATATGGTTCCTGGGCAGGTCCGTTACAGTCTCGTAACCAATGTCGACGGCGGAATACTCGACGACGTTCTGGTTTACTGCTTGGAGAGTCCCAGCGGACGTAATTACTTTCTGTTGGTCGTAAACGCCAGTAACCGCGAGAAGATTGTGAAATGGATTCTCCCACACCTGGCCGACTATCCCGATATTGAATTCAACGATGTCACCGATACAACCGCGATGATCGCAGTGCAAGGTCCACTCGCAATCGCTACCTGTACTCAATTGCTTCCACCCGCCGCAACTCGCCTCGAATATTATCACGCCAAAGTGACCGAACAATTCGGGAAGGCGTGCATCGTGAGCCGCACTGGATACACAGGAGAGGATGGACTCGAACTGATCGTGCGAGCCGACGATGCAAACCGCGTTTGGGAGAATCTATTACTCTCAGGTCGCCAACATGGCATCCTCGCCGCTGGACTAGGCGCTCGAGATACACTTCGCTTAGAAGCTGGGATGCCATTGTATGGTCATGAACTCGACGAACAGACCGATCCTTATCAGGCGGGGTTAGCATTTGCCGTTCAATTAAAAGAGCGCTCCTTTGTTGGTTCCGACGCGATCGCCTCGAGAAAAAATGATCCGAGCCTTCCCGTTCGAGTCGGGCTGATGATCGAAGGACGCCGTGCCGCTCGCGAAGGGAGTGATTTAATCGATAGCGAAGGACGCCGCATCGGTCGTGTTTCAAGCGGAACTTTTTCTCCTACCTTACAAAACCCCATCGCGATGGCGTACGTGCAACGCAACTTTGCCAGCGCTGGGACAACCTTTGATGCCGATATCCGTGGCAGCCGCGCTGCGGCTCGCGTGGTCCCTCTTCCCTTTTATAAAAGACCTCAACCTGTAACGACTTAATTAGGAGCCGTAGCTTGAACCAGGAAAAACTATATTACAGCCCCTCCCATGAATGGTTGCATGTAGAACAACAAGGGGGCGAGACCATCGGCACCGTCGGTATCACCGATTTTGCAGTGACCGAATTAACCGACTTGGTTTATATGGCTCTTCCCAAGGTCGGACAGAAATTTTCCGCTGGTCAGGAATTCGGAGAAGTGGAATCGGTTAAAGCTGTTAGCCCGCTTTACTTGCCTGTCAGCGGAGAGGTGCTTGAAGTCAACACACCGCTTGTCGATCAGCTCGCGATCCTCAATGAAGATCCCTTTGGAAAAGGTTGGATTTTGAAAATGAAACTTTCCGATCCTTCCCAGGTATCTACCCTCCTGGACTACGCAGCATACCGCAAGCAATGCGCAGGTCACGGCTGAGCATCGATGACGATCATTCCAAGTAAAAATAGCGATTCATTGAATTCCTTTTGTATAAAATTTTGAGTCGGTGAAGTTACCAAACAAATTTCGGTTTCAGGTGGAACCGAAATTCGATTTAAGTCAGTTCTGTTCTTTTACAATTTAAGCGAAACGATATGGCCTACCTGTTTAACACAGAGGAAGATCAGCGCGCAATGCTACAAGCTATTGGAGCAGAAAGCGTTGCTGAACTTTTCGAAAACATTCCGAACGCGATGCGACTGAACCGTCCTCTGGATATCCCACCCGCGATGTCCGAGATCGAACTGACGCAGCATGCTAAAGCGCTAGCTGCTAAAGATCTGGGCGCCGAAACAGCTGTGTGCTTTTTGGGAGGTGGTGCCTACGACCACTTTATTCCAGCTGTGGTAGATTCGCTTGCTTCGCGTGGTGAGTTCTACACCTCCTACACGCCATACCAACCGGAAGTGAGCCAAGGCAACCTCCAGGTGATGTTTGAGTACGAAACGCTCGTATGCCAACTCACTGGTATGGATGTCTCTAACGCAAGTCTCTATGACGGCGCTTCAGCGACTGTGGAAGCCGCTTTGATGTGCTTGGCCAACGGCAATGGACGTCGCCAGGTAGTCGTTCCACAAAGTTTGCATCCTGAGTATCGACAATGTTTGAAAACTTATTTCCAGTGGATTGGTGCAGAACTCGTCGAGGTACCAACACCTAATGGAACCATTGAATTGAGTCAATGGCGAGCAGCGATCAGCGACAACACAGCTTGCGTGATCCTACAACAGCCAAACTTCTTTGGCATTGTGGAAGATCTGCGACCACTAGCCGAGGTCGCCAAGCAGGCAGGAGCATCCGTAGTTGGTGCAGTCGACCCAATCAGTCTGGGTATTTTGCAAAACCCGTCGACTTGGCACGCTGACGTTGTGGTTGCCGAAGGACAAAGCTTGGGTAACCCTCTGCAATATGGTGGCCCTTACCTCGGCATACTCGCCTGCCGTGAAGCTTTCGTACGACGCTTGCCAGGACGTATTGCTGGACAAACGATCGACCGCTCTGGAAAACGTTGCTGGGTTCTCACCCTGCAAACACGCGAACAACATATTCGTCGCGAGAAAGCAACCAGTAACATCTGCACCAACCAAGGGCTCTTCGCGCTACGAGCATCGATCTATCTGTCGTTGCTCGGTCCCAAGGGTTTACGAGAAACAGCTGAGTTGTGCGGCCGTAAAGCACATTACCTCAAGAGTCATATATCGAGGTATGAACGCTTTGAAGTTCCGTATCAAGCTTCAGCGTGGCGAGAATTTGTTGTTCGCGATAGATCGGGCAATGTGAATGAAACACTTGAGTACTTTACCAGCCTAGGAATCTTGGGAGGAATCCCGCTGGTAACTTGGTACCCCGAACTAGCGGATTGCTTCCTGGTCGCAGTCACCGAAAAAAGAACTCGCTCGGAACTCGATCAATACCTTAAAGCTCTAGAAAATCTTTCTGCCGGAGTTGCTTCCACCCATGCGTAACACCAAAGCGACACAATTGATCTTTGAATTGAGCCGTTCAGGTCGACGCGCTCATTTAGTTCCACCAGCTGATGTGCCAGAGGTTCCTACAGACTCTTACCTGCCTGCTGCATCTCTAGCAAGTTCTCCTCCTCCGCTACCGGAATTGGCGGAAGGCGATGTGATTCGTCACTTCACTAACCTATCGACGCTGAACATGTCAGTGGATACACACTTCTATCCACTTGGCTCGTGCACAATGAAATACAATCCGAAACGAAACGAGCGTCTCGCTTCGCTGGCTGGATTGGTCGATGTGCATCCCTATCAACCCGAATCGACCATTCAGGGTCTACTAGAGATGCTCTATAATGTGCAGAACTACTTTGCTGAAATCTCTGGGCTACCAGCTGTTTCTTTGCAACCCGCGGCTGGCGCACATGGTGAACTCACAGCGTTGATGGTCGCTGCAGCGCACTTTAGACACTTGGGCCAACATCGCCCTAACGTCCTATCGCCAGATAGTTCGCATGGTACCAATCCCGCCAGCGCGAAGATGGCTGGCTTCGAAACCGTCACTGTAAAAAGCGGCGCCAATGGCTTGGTTGATTTAGATGATCTCCGCAGCAAGGTCAATGAGAAGACTGCTGTGTTTATGATTACCAATCCCAACACGCTCGGTTTGTTCGATACACAGATCCGAGAAATCGCTGATCTGGTTCATAGCAACGGCGGTTTAATTTATTTAGATGGTGCCAACATGAATGCCATCTTAGGGATCACTCGGCCAGGCGACTTCGGAGCGGATATGATGCACTATAATCCGCACAAGACTTTCAGTGGTCCGCACGGCGGAGGTGGACCAGGTGCTGGTCCTATCTGTGTTCGCGATTTCCTTGGCCAGTATCTTCCTGCTCCAACGGTTGAATTGAAAGACGAGCGTTATCGACTCAAGTGGGACATGCCCAACAGCATTGGTCGCGTTCGCAGCTTTTTCGGTAATGTCGGTGTACTTTTAAGAGCCTATTTTTACATTCGATCACTCGGTGGTGATGGACTCAAACAGGCTAGCGAAAACGCCGTGCTCAATGCAAACTATCTCCTCAGCCGTATCCGACACATCATGCCGGTACCCCATGGCAATCGCTGCATGCATGAATTTGTCGCAAGCGCCTCCACACTTAAAAAGGAGAAAGGCATAACCGCGATGGACATCGCCAAGCGGTTGCTCGACTATGGCTTTCATGCACCCACGGTTTACTTCCCGTTAACTGTACCCGAGGCTGTGATGGTGGAACCAACGGAGACAGAGAGCAAAGAGACACTTGACGCCTTTGTGGAAACTTTGTTTAGAATCACGGGAGAATCAGCAGACCTGTTACATGAAGCTCCGCACAGCACCAAGATCAGCCGTCCCGATGAAGTCACCGCGGCTAGAAAGCCGGTTATGAAATGGACGGGTTCCTAATTTTCGACCAACCGCGCGGCGGCGCTGAGAACATGGCTATCGATGACGCTATGCTCAAGTGGTGCGACGAGCACCAAGCCGCCGCCCTGAGAGTCTATCAGTGGTCCACTCCGACCTTGTCACTGGGATACTTTCAGCCCTGGAAGGAGTGCGAGGACTATACCAAGCAGCAAGATCAGGTGTCGGTGGAAACGAGCGGCAAGGTGCCAGAAATTGTTCGGAGACGAACGGGAGGAGGTGCCATCGTTCATCATCACGACTGGACCTACTCGCTGGCTCTACCGTGGGAAGCTAACCGCCAGGGTCCTACTCGGAATCTTTACCATTGGGTTCACCAAGGCTTGGTTAGTTGGCTCTCGGATATCGGCTTCCAGGCCCATATGCAAACTCTTTCCGAATCGGCGGCAGCCCCCCCTTTTTTATGCTTTCTCCGACGCACAGAAGGGGACATTCTTGTTGGTAGTGACAAGGTAATCGGTAGTGCCCAAAGACGTGGTCGGCGCTCGTTGCTGCAACACGGAAGCGTACTGCTTGCCCGCAGCCCATTTGCTAGTGTCCTCCCCGGTTTGCTGGAAATTCAAGGCTTTACCCACCTCGAAATACCCCTCGACAAGAAAAACTCCTTTGGGCGGTCGATCCTAACATCGCTTCAAGAATCTATTGCGATTCAATGGCAGACGTGTCACGATATAGAGAGTCTGGGTTTGCTAGAAATCTCAGCAGGGATTTTCGAACACCGATCCTGTGATTGGCTTAAGCGAGTTTAAGGGTTTTGCGAAGCCACGGTTTTTTGGCTTTATTATTGTTTCAACGTTTATTGCAAGAGCTGCTTCATTTAAGATTACGTGAAGATTTACATTTCTGTTTTGTCCACTAGAAGCTCCACTCTGTTCTAAGGACCTTACTGATCTTCGGGACTTTTTAAAGATTTTGAAGGACGGTTGGCATGCAGGTTAAGCTCAAGGTTTTGGCAGGTAGCAACGAAGGTAAAGAGATCGCCGTCAACTCGGAGAAGTTCCTCATTGGTCGAGCCGATGAATGCCAGCTGCGCCCGAAAAGTGAGTCGGTCAGTCGTCGTCATGCAGCCATCATTCAAAAAGATGGTCGCGTTCTTTTAGTCGATTTGAAAAGTCGCAACGGCACCTTCGTCAATGACAAGCAATTGTCATCGGACAAAGCAAAAATTTTGAGGGATGGCGACCTCCTGCGAGTTGGAAAGCTAGAGTTTCAGATTGCGATTGAAGTTGGTCTTGGCGGAGCGAAAAAGTCAGAAGTTAAAGATGTCAAAGATGCAGCAGCTCGTGCCGCACAGACATCGGCGGCCGACAGTAAGTTTGAACAAATTGATATTTCGCAATGGCTCGAAGAAGCAGATCAAGTTCCGCGCACTTCAAAGTCAACGGAACCAGAGACTCGACAGTTGGTTTTGGATGAGACCACGCGAATAGGCGATGTACCTGCTGAAGTCTCCGATGCTGACGAGAAGAAAGAGGATGAGGCTGGAGCTAAAAGCAAACGTCCCGACAAGAAGCCTGCCCAGAAACTCCCCAAAAACACGGCGCCCGCCTCCGGCAACTCACGGGATGCGGCAAGCGAGACGCTGAAGAAATTTTTTGGTGGCCGTTAAAGCCATATGACCTCCTACGGAGCTGTTTACTGATTTAGGATGTCGGTTCAAAAAGTGGTGTGTTCATATTGAAGCCCATTTTTTGATCCTGTCGCAATGATGGATCGCCTGCGAAATAGCAATTTTTCCTCAGAAATAGGGCAATAACCGCTCCGTCACAGCGAAATACCTGAGTCGACTGCATCCACCGCGACGAAGGGAAAACAATCATGAGCAATATTTCACTTGAACTTGTACGCCAATGCCTTCGCGGTGAACACTCGGCCATGACTTCACTGATGCAGAAACTGCATCCGTTGGTGTTCGGCGTTTGCTTCAAGATGCTCGGACATCGACATGACGCTGAGGACGCCGTTCAAGAAACATTCGTTCGAGTCTTCCGACATCTCGGGCACTGGGATCAGCAACGCCCTTTCGAACCCTGGCTATTGACCATCGCCGGCAATCGTTGCCGTACCATGCTTGCTCGTCGAAAAAAGATTCCCAATACAGACACTCAAGGATTTCTCGAAGCGAGCGTCACTGCCCAAGAGGATCATTCTCGACATTTACGAGAAGAACTCGACTTGGCACTATCGACCCTAAGAGAAGAGCATCGTGAAGCATTTCTGATGTTCCATCGCGATCAACTTTGTTACCAAGATATCGCCGATCGCTTAGAGGTCCCTTTGGGTACTGTTAAGACATGGGTTCATAGGGCTCGGATTCAAATCATTCGCGAATTGCAGAATCGTGACGCACTGGAGATGTATCGCCATGCGGTGTCATGAATTTGAAGTGATTTGGCAACAGCATTTAGACAACGGTAGCGACCCGCAGCAAGACACCGACTTAGCAGCGCATGCCATAACTTGCGCGTCTTGTCATGCGTTGCTGGAGGGGACCGATCATCTGCTGGCGTTGTCGGCGCACACGACACCACCAGTGTTGTTGCAAGATCATTTCAATACCGCAAATCTCTTCTCACCTCAATCAAGCCCTTTCACGGATCATTCTTCGCAGGACTACCAGCGGGTAACATCGAACCCAATGAAGGTGGCCATCGGTAGCGGCCGTCCACTCGCAATTGCCGCAAGCCTGATGGCGCTGATAGCTTTTACGCTATGGGGTCGAGTCTGGATGAGTGTATTCGAGCCGGCCAACCGAGTCGCGTTGGCTAAAAATGCGGTTGAGGAATCGCTCTCTGGTCCACTCTCCGCAAAAAATGCTCTTTCCGATGCCGTAGGACTCAATAACGACTCGGTGCGATGGAACGACTCAGTGCGATGGCAGGCTTCGGTTACCGGAGCCGATCCGGCGGCTAGCCCGCTGGTCCCCTCGCCGCTACAGATCGTTTTACGAGCCCGGGAAACCCGTTACTTACTCTCCGCCAGCGACTTAGACAACCTGTCGGCTTGGAATCAACGTTGGCTGGACCTTCCCAACGCCTCCCCCGATTTTATCGCCTTGGGCCTTGAGCCACTGACGGCATCTTTTGAAGTCGCTATGGAACTGATCCGGATAACTTTACCTGGAAATTGGACGCTAACCCAAAATGAGGGCTATAATCTTTTAACGTCCCCTCTCCAGGCAGCTTTTTCCGAAGGCAACTAGCCACAGATTCCCAATCTATGATTTCCATCCGCCCAACGGCGTTGGTTTCCCTTCTGGCCATTATCTCGGCGCCATTTTTGGGCCTATGCCCAGCCGTTTTTGCTCAGCAGCAGTTTCTCATCACGATGCAAAGCGGCATGCAACTTGGGCCAGGGCAGATTACCGAAATACCCTCTATCGATGGCGGCGCTTTTCAACAGCAACGAGCCGGCGATGGATTGAGTAAACCGATCTTGTTGCTAGATGACGAACTGCGACGAACCTACGTTTCGAAAGCCCAAGTGCTCTCATCGACACCGTTAGCAACGAATCCTATCAAGATTGAAATCGAACAGGTGATCGCA
This sequence comes from Planctomycetota bacterium, assembly GCA_041178745.1. Lineage (GTDB taxonomy): Bacteria > Planctomycetota > Planctomycetia > Pirellulales > Pirellulaceae > JAFLCP01. The sequence goes on from JBEGUT010000011.1 coordinate 13,988, forward strand.
CCAGATCGCGCGAATCGACTTGTCAGCGTTGGGAGACCGATGGCCGTTACCCCCTTCAATCCATTCGGTCGCCGAATGATCACGCTGCCAACGCCTACTGGTCCATTGGACGTATATCAGGGAATCACCGAAATCGGACCGCTCTACATGCGAGTTCAATCTCTAAGAACGGAAGATTCCGTATCCTGGGATATGCGGATCTCAACTAAATCCATCGCTCACAAAGAACTCGACGCCATCCTACGACAGCAACTTGATCTCACAAAGCCTCAAGCTTGGTTCAGCATGGAACGTCTTTATTCGCAATCCGAGCGTTATCGCGAAGCTAGGGATACCTTAGCTGAAGCGATGACCCGTCTCTCGGAAACTTTTCCAGGCGAAGTTCAAGCAATGCAAGACGAACTGAAGCGATTGGAGCAGCAATTCGCTGCGCAGATGTTTCGCGAAGTTGAACTTCGACTCGATGCAGGTCAACCACAACTTGCCAGTAGTATTCTTAAATCTTTTCCTCTTGCTCAGTTGGCTCTCGAAACCCAATTGAAGGCTCAGGACCGAATCAGCGATTTACAACGCCGCCAAGATCAAGTGCGCGGGTTGACACAAAACATGATCGATCTTCGCCAGGAGTTAGTGGGCAAAGAACAAGAAGCCGCATTGGGGACAATCATTCAAGAGATCTCTGCCAAGCTATCGCTCAACACGGTCGATCGGTTATCCGATTTCAATCGCCTCAAAGATGACAAAACTCTCTCTGCCGATCAGCGAATTTCATTAGCGATCAGCGGTTGGTTTCTCGGAAACGGATCCGGCGTTGACAACCTTGCCATCACCACCTCGCTGGTTGAAGCTCGCAATCTTGTTTTGGAATGCTTGCGTGCCCCCACGGCTGAAGAGTGCAAGAAAATTGCGGATCGCCTGAAGACTCTCGAAAGTGGAAACGCTAAGTACGTTGCTGCCATCCTGGCGAACATGGCTCCACCACTCGACTTACCGGCTCCTGTCGAGAATGGTCCCACCGGTCTTTATCGAATCGAGATTCCGAGTGATTCCTCCGAACCTTGGTCCTATACCGTTCAACTTCCACCCGAATACGATCCACTTCGAAAGTATCCATGCATCGTCGCCTTGCAGGGCCCTGGCATGGCTGCCGAAGCGATGATCGATTGGTGGTCGGGACCTTATTCCGAAATGTTGCAAGGTCGTGCAGGACTCGCTAGTCGCCATGGTTATATCGTTATCGCTCCGCAATGGCTTCGAAAAGAGCAGCCAGATTATCTCTACTCTGAGCAAGAGCATCATCGCATTCTAAAGTCTTTGCGAGATGCGATGCGACGGCTTTCAATCAACACCGATCGAATCTTTATCAGCGGACATGGCATCGGCGGCAACGCAGCTTGGGACTTAGCTCTTGCGCACCCAGATCTCTGGGCTGGTGTCGTATGCATTGGAGCTCATGCTGGGAAATTCCTTCAGCGCTATCGCGAAAACGCCAAAGCCGTCCCCCTTTACTTTGTTTTTGGCGAACTCGATGGAACACCACTCAGCGTATCGGGAACAGAACTCAACGAGTATGTTACAAGTCGCAATTACGATTCTGTAGTAGTCAGTTATCATGGCCGAGGGGCGGGGCACTTCCAAGAAGAACTCGACCGCATTATCGAATGGACGAACCTTAGCAGCCATGTTCGTAAACCATTTCCTAAAGAGATCAATGTTTCATGCAATCGCGCAGGAGACAGGTACTTCTGGTGGCTTGAAGCTCAAAGCCTAAACCCCAATGTCATTCAACATCCCATGCTGTACGAGAAGAACAACGCCAACCAAGGTAAAATCCAAGCCAACATTCTCGACCCTGGCGCCAACGGCGTACGCGTTGTGAAGTTTCCCGCAAAGAACTATACAGTATGGTTACATCCCGATATGGTCGATTTCAGCCGTACCGTGCGTATCGACCTCGAGGGGGAAACTGAACGACTTGAAATCACCCCCGATATCTCAGTCATGATTGAAGATGCTAGGTCTCGGGCCGAGCGACAACATCCATTCTGGGCCCGATTCGATCAAGGCCCTTCCGCGAGTGGCTCCAAGCGATGAAATATTTCAATCGCCACTAACCTTCAGTCCAACTTTACGCAACGAGAACTCTTACAAAGATTCTCTCAGACAACCTGTGCGACGTAGAGAATTCTTCTAGATCGAATTCAGCCTGCTTAGTATTTTGAGCAGCTCTTCTCTATCTGATTGCTACTTCGGAGCCGACAAGAGAAAGCCTGTATAAACCCAACCATCTTCAGTGGACTGGAACATCATACCGCCTGGTTGTAGATAGCCGCGTATCTGATCAAACGGAGGCAATTTACCGCCATCGATCTGCTGTTTTTCTTTCCCGCGAAGTTCTTTCTTGGGCTGAGTCAAACGCTCCATGATGGTCGCAATCATACTTTGAGATTGAGGCAGCTTTCCTTCGCGAAACAGTTCGTACTGTACGCGATACGAAAGGTCGCTACGCAAAACTTGCCAACTGCAACCAGGACGACCTCCGGCTAAGCTCTCCACCATCTTTCGTGCCCGTTGATACTCTACATCTTGCAACAATGGGCTCGGGTTACCCGACTTGTCTTGCGTAATGGCATCTTGAATCATCTCGGCATGCGAAGCAAACATCAAACGATCACCGTAGATCGTAATCGCCCAGTTGCTAAGCCACGGCTCATCTTCTGGCTTGTTCTGTATCGGTTGATCACCGAACTCGCCGAAGTCGTTCCCAAGATCCACCCCACCTAAGTCCACATCTTCTTCTTGCTGACGAACTACCTTCCAAAGCTTGTGACCCTGGAACTCCTGCAATACTGCATCGGGTTCGTTATTCATCACCCGCTCTAAAACTTTGAAAAGCTTCTCAGGTTCAGTAACTCGCAGGGCGATCATTGTCCGCCTACTATCGACGGTAATGGGTTCTTTACAGTCGCTCATCGATAAGATGTCATTGGTCAAATACGGAAGAACTTCTTTGGCGATGTCGACCTTAGGTCCCGTTTCATTCTCGGCCATCCCCTTCACGAAAGTCTTAAACACGCCAGGTGAGTCAGCGAGGCCATCCATCAACCCTTCGCTCTTCCAGAACGATTCTTGAATATTCCAGCAGATGTTCAAAATGGTCGAGACATTGCCACCGATCCAGTTTGGTAATTCCCAAGCAACTTCGTTGGGCGTGTTCACAATCGCCGCCGACCCTGGGAGAGGCTTCGGTGCCAACACAATGCCTTGATGAAGCATGTCCGTTTGAGCGCCCCCAACCTCAAGGCGCCCAGCTACCGCACGAAAACTACCAAACCCTTGATCTTCCAGCACCTTCAAAACATCGGTGCTGCGATTTCCTTCACGCTTACCAGAAATCTCTCGGATCACTCGTGCCAAGCCAATGGGCCGAACAAAGTATTCAATTTCAGAACTCTTGAGCAAGCTATCCAACCTCGCCATCGCTTGTTGGTAATCGGCATCTCCTATGATGCTCTCGGGAGACGTCTTGCTCTGATTGGCAATCATCCAAGCGACCATCGCTAACTCGTCGCTAGCCAATAGTCGGTTGTTCGAAACGCAGTAAAATGTTTCTTGTAGAAGCAACTCACCTGGCTTCCTAGGTAAGGTGTACTGCAAAACGGTCTGGCCTGATACTTCAACCTGCTTGGCCTGAGCACCTTTCTCTTTGAGCTGCTTATCCACCGATGCCAAAAGCTGATCGGTATCCTGCTTGCTCGTCACATCGACAACCAAGGCCAAAGAATAAGGCTTGCGACGATTCTCTGGTCGAGAGATCCAACCCAAGATGATTTCGCCCGAAGCGACATCAACCAACTTGGCCGCTTCAATATTCAGTTGCCAACCCGCATCTGCCAAACGTCGTTCGATATCCTGACGCTGGTCCTCCCAAAAATCCTTTAATGCAGGATCCTTGGCAAATTTAGCTAACTCCGTTGTCGACCAGCGCTCACGCAAGCGCGGCATGTCGGTAACCCGCACATAGCCTTGCGCAGACGACGGTAGCATTGCTACCACGCTTCCTGTATCGTCAGCACTGGCGATCGGGGCGTACCCTGCCGCAGTCGCCAAAGCGATAACAATAAAACCAATTGTGCGCATGGCACCCAACACGGAGAGGAATCTTGCAAATCTCAAAGACACGCAGGTGTCTCCTGTAATTGCGGAGGTGTAGGACAAGCCCTCCGCTTGGAGCAAGTGAAATAATTCGGCCATCTTACCCGATCGTTATCGGCAGCGAAAACCTGGAAACTTGCACTTGCAATTCAATCGCCATTTACCACAGCCTACCGGTGGCGGCACATCGGTTGTTTTCGCTAAACTTTGACATCAACGTACACCATCTCAACCGTCGAACCAACACCAATAACCCTTTTTAAGTACACCACAAGAAGTAATTTTCCCTATGTCTCAAGACCAGCGTTACGAAAATCCGCTTATTACCCGATATGCGTCTCCCGAAATGTCCCGTTTATGGAGCAGCCACAAACGAATTTTGCTGTGGAGACAACTCTGGATTTGGCTTGCCGAGTCGGAGCAGTCCCTTGGGCTACCAATTCGCGATGAGCAGATCGCGCAGATGAAAGCGACTCAGGCGGATATCGATTTCGAGGCAGCTGCCGCCTACGAAAAGCAACTCCGGCACGATGTGATGGCCCACGTTCATGCCTACGGCGACAAATGCCCCGAAGCTCGTCCTATCCTGCACCTCGGAGCTACCAGCTGCTATGTGACCGATAACGGCGACTTGATGATGATTCGCGAAGCGTTGCAACTCACGCTACGCCGACTTCTGCAATGTATCGACACCCTGTCGGAATTTGCCCGTCGCCATCGCGCCCTACCTTGTTTGGCCTACACCCACTTTCAACCCGCTCAGCCCACAACGGTTGGCAAACGAACCTGTCTGTGGATTTATGATCTTGTTCTCGATGCCCAAGAAATTATTTATCGACTGGACACTCTCAAAGCTCGCAGCGCCAAAGGGACGACGGGGACTCAAGCAAGTTTTTTGCAACTCTTTGACGGCGACCACTCGAAGGTCCGTCGCCTCGAAGCGATGATTGCTGAGAAGATGGGTTTTTCCAGCAGCTACGCAGTTACCGGACAAACGTACTCTCGAAAGGTCGATAGTCAAATCCTCGATACACTTAGCGGTGTTGGACAATCGCTGCACAAGATGGCGACCGACTTGCGTTTACTCGCTCATCGCAAGGAAGTCGAAGAGCCTTTTGAGACCAATCAAATCGGTTCTTCAGCAATGGCCTATAAGCGAAACCCTATGCGAAGTGAACGTATCTGCTCGCTCGCGCGATACGCGATGAGCCTTCCACTTAATACTTCGATGACCGCAGCGACTCAGTGGTTCGAACGAACTCTGGATGACAGCGCCAATCGTCGGCTCGTTCTTGCTCAATCGTTTCTTGCAATCGATGCATGCTTGGTGCTACTGCAAAACATAGCTTCAGGTATGGTCGTTTATCCAAAGACGATCGCCCGCAACCTGCAAGAAGAACTACCTTTCATGGCCACCGAATCGATCTTGATGGCAGGCGTAGCAGCCGGCGGAGACCGACAGGAACTGCATGAAAGAATTCGTCAACATAGCCAAGCGGCAGCCCTCCAGGTCAAGCAGGAAGGGGCCAGCAATGATTTGTTGCAACGCCTAGCGACAGATCCAGCGTTTGCCAATATTGCCTGGAACGAAGCTCTCGATCCACTTGCCTTTGTGGGGAGAGCCCCTGAGCAAGTTGACGAATTTATCGACGAAATCGTTAAACCTTTACTTAAGCAACATCAAGTCGATGGGACACCTGCGGCCGAGGTATTTGTCTAAAGCGATATCCGGTAGCGACCTGCAAAATAGGATATCACCTGCAAGCAGACTTCAGTGACTAAACGCGATCTTGCATCCGTCGCTCGCGCTTTTGACGGCTGCAAGCATCGCAAACACCTTGCACGATCAACCGATGCCCGCGGACACGGAAACGATGTTCGCGAGCGATCTGATCTCGCAACTGAATCAAAGCATCGCTTTGAAACTCAATCAGCTGGTGGCACTTCAAACAATAGAAATGATCGTGCTGCGGATATCCGTAGTCATGCTCATAAACACCACGACCGTTGAGTTCAAAACGTCTCAGCAAACCCGCTTCGACAAACTCGTTGAGCGTGCGATAGACGGTAGGCCGGCTCACGTGATTCTCTTCACCCTTGCGCGGCAACTGTTCGATCAATTGATCGGCATCAAAATGCTCATGGTGACGAAATACTTGATCGATTAAAAACTTTCGCTGCTCGGTATTGCGCAAACCTCGCCTCTGCAAATACTCCTCGAACCGCTCCTGTGGCGACATCGAAACCTCGACGCGTCCCAAAGATTGATCCTCATTCTTTACCACTTGCGCACCCGCTACAAATTCACTTCCGAAAATGGAAATTTAACAGCTAGGCTATTCTAGAACAAAGGAAACCTTCAAAAACGGCTTCCTACCCGTAAAACTTCAAATCGATGCCATTTTTGAGGGGTAATTTCCTATCTCTACGGGCAATTATTTAACAAAGTCGCAGATAGGGCGAAGTCGCGATCGGTCGCCAATTTCCCCGGCTACAGCCGCCACCCAACCTTGGTTAACCAGGACGCAAAAAAACGCAGTCCCCTGCGAAAACACTGGAGACTGCGTTAAAAATTCAAAGCGGATTAGGGGGCGATGGTGGGTAGGACTCGGAGTCAAAAACGATGCTGCGAATCAATGTCCTAGAACCTAGTAGCAATCAACCGGTCGGTGACTTTTCCTAAAAGTTCTTTACTGTTCCAACCAACTCCGAATCGTCCAATTCCCCTGGGCCTAAAGCGAAGAAGAGAAGTTGATTCGAAATGGTCTCACCATCCAAACCGTTCGGCCACGAAACAACTCGAGTTTGGCGTAACGAAATTCTTCAACACCCACTTCACGCACTCTGCTTGAATCACTCTTGCTAGCCGAGTTGTTCGAGCAATCGGTCAAGAGCGGCCGACATGCGGTCAGGCGTATCGTAATTTCCCTCGGCAATCGCGCGACGCAAGGCAGCTACCTTCTCGGTACGGATGCCTCCCGAAGCGGCTTCAGGTCCTGCGGTAGCTCCAAGGCCCGATGCA
>JBEGUT010000012.1:0-20942 GCA_041178745.1 Planctomycetota bacterium
GTGAGGGGAAGTCGCAATGCGTTAACGGCGTAGCGATGGAAGTAAAGTTAGGCCGCTTTTTTTAATGCCATGATTTTTTTGCGCCGGGCGTATAACGCTTTGCGGCGCTATCTAAGACCCTCACCCAACCCTCTCCCAAGCTGGCCTGCTGCGCAGGCTGGCGCTTGGGAGAGGGGACCCCCTTGGGCTGCTCCCAAGATTCCTGCTTTGCAACTTTTGCCTCTTCTTGCAAACGTTCCAAGGCTCCGTCAACCCGCTTGGGATGTGGCCAAGATTCAAGAATCGGCTTTACCCAACATACAGGGGAGAATCTCTCCGAGGGCCTGGGTGGATTAAGTATCAAATATTATGAACACGGCCCTTTTCTCTCCGCAAAAAGAGAGATTCGATCGCTGGTTTGTTACTCCAATCTCAAACTTTCCTAGGTGGCGCCGGCGAGACGATCCCAGCAGTATTATCCTGAGCAGTGTCTTGGGTTTATGGCTTCCTGTATGGTAAACTCATGGGGCTTGTTCGTTGATCGGTACGGAAGTAGGAATTGAGGTGTCGTTTGAGTCTACAAATAAAAAATTTATTCATGCTGAATCAAAAGGAGTCGTGGGAGCAAGGCTTAACCCTCTTCCTGCAAGACCCTCAAGCAATCAGTTTTTTTGAAAATGTCGACAAAGAGATTATCAAACTGATTCGAAAATACGGTATTCCCGAGTCTCAAGTCGAAGAGACGTCAACATATCAACTTTTCTCCAATTTGGTCGTGGAGAGCCTCAGGCCCGAACGACCATTGGTTGAGTTCATGCGAAAGTATGATTCATCCGACTCACTCGACATCTGGGATTATGTTTTCTTCGGATACATCAGGCCCTCGCTGCAAACTCTCTTTCTTCAAAATGGAAAGAATAAGCAGCCGCCCCGCATTCAATTCTCCCCTAAACTCATCGACCCATTGCCTGAGCTTTTAGAAGATACACTGGGAATGACCTTTCGGTTGATCAAGCCCGGTACCTTCATGATGGGATCGCCTGAAACGGAAAAGCATCGAAGTTACGATGAAGCACAACATCAGGTCACACTCACCAGCCCCTTCTATATGGCCATCCATCCAGTCACCCAAGATATCTTCGAACGAGTGATGGGTTACAACCCCAGCTGGTTCAAAGGAGAACGGCTACCGGTGGAAAGGGTGAACTGGGCCGAAGCGACGAAGTTCATTGATGCACTTAACAACATGTTGTTTGGAATATCAACCTGGGGCTATCGATTACCAACGGAAGCGGAATGGGAATACGCCTGCCGCGCAGGAACGACTACGGCCTACAACTTTGGTAATTCGGCCGATGAGCTTGAGCAATTTGGCTGGTTTGGCATGAATTCGGATTGGGAAACACAGCCCGTAGGAACCAAACAACCCAACGCCTGGGGACTCCATGATATGCATGGAAATATCTGGGAATGGTGCGTCGACGGCTGGAGCCACTATCCTCAAGATCCAGTCAGCGACCCCATCGGAAATCCCCACAGCCACCACCGCATCGCCCGAGGAGGATGCTGGGGAAGCCATGGCGGAAATTGCCGATCGGCAGATCGCATCCGTTGCCACTCCGCGTCATCCTACAATGACCTAGGGTTTCGACTCGTGATGGGACAAGTGAAATTGAAGTAAGAATAGGTAACCTAGGTGGTCGAGCAAGTGACTTGCGCTCATGTTTTTCCAGGAACAATCCAGCGAATGGATGAACGATCTCGAAAATGCTGAGTCATTACCTTTGAGATACTTTTTTCCCGCAACTTTGAGGCTCGATCCGCGAGCCATCCTGATATTGAAATCGAGGTGCTATTTTGAATCAGAGTCAACAAATACATAGTCTTTTTCTTTCGGATCAGCCGCATGACTGGCAAGAAGGTTATTCGCTTTTCAACAAGGGGCGAGAAGCCGAAAGGTTCTTTATGCGGATCGAAAAGGCGATACAGGGACAGGTTGCTCACTGTGGTGTGGAAGAGGGGGCGATTGATAGTTCTGAGCTCTACCACATTTTTTCTGAAAAGATATTTGAGCTCATTAAATTAAATCAGTCGTTTGTGGATTTCATGCGTACGTATTATCCAGGTGGAGTTTCTACCGTTTGGTGGTATGTGCTTTCCGGACGTATTATGCCGAATCTGGGAGGCTTTTCTCGCGATGAAAGACGAAAACCAAAACCACAAGTTTTGGTAGATGAAGAAAAGGTTTCCGCGGAACCATCGCGAGAAATGGAAGAGGAGTATGACGTTCAACGATTTGAACAAATGTTGGATCAAGCGCTGAAGGGACTCCCAGCGAATCGACGGGAAATTCTATTGTTAGATATCTGGAAGATAATTCCTGAAATCCTCAAGGATAAATATCGTGAAATGGTTATAGCTAGGGGTGTCGCTAATCGACGAGGGAATAACAGTAATGCGTCAGAACTAAGTCTATATCGAGAAACCATAACCGAATTCGGTTTGGGGGAAATCAAGTTAAAAATACAAGGCGGTGTAGAATCAGAAAATTTAATCAAAATCGAGGAGTCGCTAACCAAGCACTTTCTAGCTTTTAAAATCAATGGCGAGAAGAAACAGCAACAGGCGAAAAGATTTGACAGACTCGGAGGTCTAAATGAAATCGCTCCCCCGGATCTCGCAAAGACTAACAAGCTTATCAGGAATATACCAAGAGCTTGGTTTCGATCTCCTAAAATCGCTACCTTCGAAGTTTGTCGCTTAGCTGCCGAAGAGAAAATTTCCAAAAAGGCCTTGACGGAGGCTTTTCATTCCTATTTCCCGCTCCCACTTATTTACCCCAAATATGACGGAAGCAAGAAAGGAACAATCACGGTTCGGTGTGAGCCTCTCGCCGTGTTGAAGGAATTCAGTATTTTGTGTCGTAGTCAGGCTTATCATTATAAAGCCTATTTGCATTGCTGCGAAAAACGCGATGCGCTAAAAACATCTCTAGGCATGGACAACGTGTCGATCTCAAAAATCTTAGATCTGACTCCCCAGAATGTGAGCGTGATCAGATTTCGAACTCGGCAATGGGCGAATCTCGAATTAGCCCATCTCGATACTCGCCCCCAGGCTGATGGGGAGAAAGTAGAAGCCATGAGTAGTTTGGATTCGGTCTGTTCCGACTATAAGCCAGATTGATCGGAAGGGATTGGAGATTTTTTTTTGTAATCTCGTTGTGAAACCCTTCTTAAGCTAACAATGACTGGCGAGAGTGAATATCACCTAGCACTCGATTCCAACTTAGGAAAAAAGCTGAAAACCCTTAAATTTTCGGAACCCATACAATGACCCCTACCAACCCGCTTTCCAAATCACAATTGCTACATAGATTTCTAAATTCCCGTGGCTTCGTAACCATTGAACCGCCGGCCAAGATACCAGATGAATTGGTCGATCTGTGCGAAAGGTTTATCGAAGGGGATCTAGACGACGCAGAGCTTATCGAATTCGATGAGATCACAGCTTCGAAACCTTGGTTGCTGACCTACCTGGATCGATTGCCGATTCCGAGCGAGGAAGAGATTGCTTTAAAAGAGCAGAAAGCGCTACTGAGAACAGAAAAATTGAGACAGCGTTGTCTGGAGCTGCTTCCAGAAGTAGATGAGTCGTTTGATTTCTCCATCCTGTTTAATCCGGATAACGAGAGTCTCGGACTGGTCGTTCATCGAGGTGGCCAAGAGATTAATTCGTTTGAGATGGCCCATAGTCAAGGTGAGCGAACAGCGATTTCGCATGATCGATCCACTAAGCACTTCCATCTAACGATTACGATATCTTATGCCGAGGGTGCAACCTTCGATATGTCCATCAAGGTGGAAGCGATCGATCTGACAATTGATGTTGATCAATGCCAGATTCAAATTTCTCGCATCGATACCGGCAAAGTCGTTCAAACCGAAAGTGTGGCGAACGAAGACCGAGTGGTTGATTTCACCAATCTGACCGAAGGTGCTTACAAGATTGAGTTTCTCTATGGTGGTACAACGCTGGAGTATTTCAAGATGAATTTAACGAGGGCTAGCTAGGTCCTTCACCTTTGGATATCGAGTCATCGGTAGTGAATCATTTATCGATCGTTCACTGAACAATCGATGGTGCTGGGCATTGAGGAAAGTGACCATGAAGCAAACACAGTTTGGTTTGGTATACGAAATGCTTATGAGTTTGGCTCGTAAGCCTGCCTTTGCATCATCATCGACTCATCATTCGAGGCCGATGGCGATTCAAGAATCGAATCGTCCTCGACATGATTACCATTCGGACGGTCCAAGGCCCACAAACATTGATGTCAATCAGAGTGTTCCTCAGCCTCGCAAAACTGAGGGAGACCCCCCCGCAATAGATGATTCCCTCGAAGCATTCCAAAAAGTTTTGCCAGCTCGATATCAGTTGATACGAGTACTTGGTCAGGGAGGCATGGGACAAGTTATCTTGGCCTTGGATTACGGACCAGACCTTGCCAACCATTCCAGTTCCAAGCCAAAAGGAACGCTTGTTGCCATCAAGCGATTATTGGGAAATAGTCGCCATGATCCAAAGGTTCAAGAGCGGTTCCTAAGTGAATTTCATTTGGCGAGAAAACTAGTGGATCACCATATCGATCATGTGGTTCCTATGTTTCACGCCGATATGACCACCTTAGGTCCCTACATTGTGATGCAATACATCGATGGAGTGACGCTCCATGAGTATGTAACGCGAGGAAGTTGCTCGAATGAAAATGAGATTTGGAAAATATTTTCTCCGCTGGCGGCATCGCTGGATGCTGCCCATGAATTAAAAATCTTTCATCGCGATATTAAGCCTTCCAATATCCTCATTGCCAAGAACGGAAAGCCGTACTTTATTGATTTTGGTATTGCCCGTCAGGTGACGGAGAAAGACAAAACGTCCGTTGGTATCGGTTCAGGGACATATGCCTACATGTCGCCGGAACAGTTGGATAACAGGACGCCCGAAGCGCGTCAGGATATCTACAGTTTTGCGGCAACGTTATATTTCGCATCCGAAGGCATACCCCCTTTCTCTGAGATGTCTGATGCCGGATTGATTGCCGCGGCGTACAGCAACAAAGCGCCCCGTGCGAAACGCGTGTCACAGGGATTGGCTAATTCGATTGCTTTAGGATTAAGTAAAAATCCGGCAGAACGACCAAAGCGCTGTGTTGATTTTTTCAGCGAAGAAAATGAAAGGCTCAAAAGAGAAAGACAACACCAAGAACGAAAGCGACGCGTGCGACTTTTCATGATTGCCAGCGCAATCGCTCTCGTTGCTATACTCGGGTGGAGCGGGATGTATTACGATTCGCTGTTTGTGGGACTTAATCAGGTTCCCTCTCCTTCGCCTCTCCAGACTGAGGAGTCGGCTAAAATCGATTCACAGAAATCGATTCCTGAAGGCGATGGTACCACTACCAGTAATCTAGAAGCGAACAACGGATCGACGACCAAGCCCTCGGTCGAACAGGAGAAGGGCGTTAAAGATACTTCAGTACCTCTTCCCGTTGATCCGTTACGAGAGTCGGATTTGGGCGACAAGCAAGATCGTCCGAAAGTGCTGGATCCCGAGTTGAAGCCATTATCAGAGCGAAGTGAAGGCAATGCAGGAAATGGTAATACAGTTGTGCCAGAATCTGGCAATGCCAAAGTTGTTCCATCTGATGCGAGTGGTCTTATGGCAGCGAAACCAAAGGTTGTCCCTGAAGAACGCATGAATGAAAACAATGTTCCTGTCGCTTCCCGATCTGAAAACGACGAAGCCTTAAAGCCAAGTCCGGTCGCTCCACGGAACCGTACGGAAACGAGATTTCCGAAAGAGCGAGATGACAATGAGCTTGGGATGAAGTTCCAATTGTGCAGTGCGGATGGTGTTTATTTTTGGATTGGTAAATATGAGGTGACCGTTGCTCAATGGTATTTGGTGATGCAAACCAACCCCTCGTATTTCCAAGATAATGTGCCGTTGGATCAAGATGGAACAGCGGATCCTGAGCGAGGCTTTCCTGTTGAAAATGTATCGTGGAATAAGGCGGTGGAGTTTTGTCGGAAACTGACTGAGAAGGAGGCCGCAACTGGACGACTGCCTGAAGGTATGGTGTACCGTCTTCCTTGGAAGCGCGAGTGGTATGCGGCAGCGAATGAATCATCAGAAGATATGTCCTCAGAGAAATTGCTGACCAAGGGCTGGTTTAAGGATAATTTGTCGGAACTTCCTCGGACCAAAATGATCGGTTCGCTTGTCCCGAATTCCTTCGACATTTACGACATGTTCGGGAATGTTGAGGAGATGTGCTTGGATCAGGAGAAGGATGTGAATACGGGCAACCCCTTACGTCTGGTCTTGGGAGGGTCATGGCACCGTACCACGTCCACAGCGATCGAGATAAGAGAACGGTGGACAGAGCTTGACGCCGAACGCAATTACCAAGGTTTTCGAGTCGTGCTTGGACCACCTGAAAACGAGCAACCGCAACAAGATTCGATAGCCGGTATCGATACTCAAAAAAATTCTTCGCAAAGCTCCGAGGATTCGTCCAGTATGAAGAATACGGAAAGGGTATTGCAGAAGCCCGTTAAGGCGAAGTATTTCGTGGGACAAGCGTTAGAGATCCGAAATACGATTGGAGCGGGAACACTTTATGCGAGTGAAGATGGAGAGGAATACGTCGGTAAGAAGGTGTTTTTCGACATCGGCGAAAAGGTTGTTGTTTCGAAAGTGGGTGACCAACGCTTTCAGGTAACGACTCCATCAGGAAATAGACCGGGATGGGTAGCGTATGGTCAAGCCGAGAAGTTTTTCGGCCCCGGTAAATGATAAGTACGTGATAACAGAAAAGGGATCTATTGATGAAAAAGTTATTCTTATTGGGTAAACCTATTTTGGCATTGATGATGTTGGTTGCTTTCGCTGGTTTCAGTTGGGGACAAGCTAAGATTGTTAACAACGAAGCGATCGAGGGACGCATCAATAAAATCGGAGAGTCGCAGGAATGGACGGTAGAGCTTCCCGAAGATGGCACGATCGATTTCTCGGTTCGTTCTCGCGCCTTTAAGATGGTAGCGTTCTTGTATCGAGATAATCAACCTATCGTTTTGTTTCCAATCAATAACCTGGGTGGAAGAACGTTTACCTACGGTGTGGGTGGTGACACAGAGATTCGTTGTAAGCCTCAAAAAGAATTGCCACGAGGAAAGTATCGTATCCAGGTACGTTCCGTTCGTGACAATGAATTGGGGGCTTATGAGATCCAAGTTAATGAACCTACTTTCGATTCTCCCAAGGTGGACAAGGTGAATCCGAAGCGGCAAGTCGACGAGCAAGGCAGCGACGAGTCGAAAGAAGAGATAACAATTCAAGAGTACTTTGAGAGATTGGAGTCGAAGCTACTTGAACTTGAGAAACGGGTCATCGCGTTGGAGAAACGTAAGTTCTAAGAGATTAAATGATCTAACTCTGAGCTTGACTTCCTCTGCAAAGACGACGGTGTGAAGAGTGTGAATACTCTCGTATCGTCGTCTTTTGTTGCCAAGGAGCAGATCTCTCCGAACATCGATTTCAACTCGGTAAGGTGCTTACCTAAGGATAGGACAAGCCAATGCGCGAGAGTATACTGTTGCGGATATCAGTCTAAGGTTGAGAGGAGTATTTCGTATGAGTTGTCAGTATCGATATCTTTTGGCGATTATTTTCGCTTGCAGTTTGAATGTAAATGGTGTTCTCGGTCAGGAGACTGATCCCATGGAGCAGTCGGCCAAGCGATTGGCAGAGACCATCGAGAAGATGGGTATCGATAAAGTCGCCGTTGTTCCTTTGTTGTTCTTAGAGGATGTCGCTTCGAAGCAAGAGAAGGAGAGAGAGAACCTCGAGAACGAAGAGGTTTCGGCTGTTAAGCCAATACTATCCGCCTCAAATCAATCCTTGGCAGTCGCTGAAACCATGGAGCGATATCTTGCTCAGCAAAGCCGCGGAGAATTCGGCCTCGTACCAAGCGCTGATTTGTTTCAGCGACTTGCAGAAGCAAAGGGGGATCTATCTGAATTGAGACCTAATGGCAAGCCTTTAGCGGATTTAGTCAATCCCGAAGGGGATATCCAGGCGATGATTGTTGGTAGCTTGAAACGATTTTATACGCCAACGGTCTCCCCAGCCAACGGATTCACGATCCTCGGTGCGGAGAGGAAAGAGATCAATTGGCGTTTGATTGAACTTAAAGGGAGAACGACTCGAGATGAGACCGACTCGAAACCGGAATTCATATCGTTAGCAGATGCTGTGTATGAAGGCCTTAGTGTCGAACTGTTTCGATATGAGGGAGACAAACTTAAGAGCTTGCTTGACTATGAGAGCAGCGAGCGAAACAAACTACCGCTAAGGCCAAGTGACCCTGAGGCAATGTATAATCAAGGCCATGTATTCAACGGTAGAGTTCATCCACTCATGAATCCGAACTGCCCCTTCAAGGTTCAGTTTGAAGTCAACGGAAAAACACTACCGATCTGGGTCGCAACGAACAAAAGTACTAGTTTGCAAGTCGGCGTAGGTTTAGTAACGAGAGAAAATGTATATCCCTTCGCGCTGGTGAACTTCGAGCCAGGTGAAAGGCCGACAATCAAAGTCGACAACAAGACTTCGCAAAAAATTATGGTTGCAGTATTCGTGGATGGTGTGAATATTCGCGGCAAAGTAAGACAGTCACCAGATGAGAAATGCGGCGCGTGGTCGATGAAACCAAACTCCACTGGTTACTTTCAGCACTGGTGGACTGGGGATGGCGTAAAGCAAGACGAGATGGGACGTTTTGTCATCGAGGATTGGAAAGAGTCAATCGCTGGAAAGTTGGGATTAAGTGGTGAGGAGGCTTCTTCTAGGGCGTTCACGATTGTTTTTTTCTCCGATGGCTGGCCAAAGCGAGAGAATATTCGATTTTTTGAGCGGAACTGGTCGCAGAGGGCTCAGTTGACATCAGATAGGAAAGGTATAGCGGTAGTTGAAGAAATGAGTCGGTTAGGCTCCTATGCTGCCTCGACTGACATTTTTGGAATGGGCAGCGAGCGGCCAGTGCCTGGCCAACTGAAGTGGGTCGAAGGCGCGCAGGTCGGTACGATTCTCGCAAGCATGACGGTTTGGTACTGTCCGAAATCCGACACACAGCAAATGCTCAAGCGATTGATCATGTTGAGGTCGCCTTCGGTTGAGAATCCTACTTTCTCAACTGTTCAGATTTCACCGAGTAAGTGAGTACGAAAAGAATTGATTGGTGAAACGTGACACGTGCAAGCGGATCAGGTTGGATTGCCAGAGAAGTTTTTTGCTCGAATAGTTCGTTCAGGTTTGCTGAAAATGCTTTCGCTTGGATGTTTTTGGAAGCTAAGGTTCACTAGAGGATGGCCGTCGTTTGAATTATCGCAATTCGTGTCATTCATCTGGCTATTAAGTTCTTTTCGTGGATGAAACGGCGATCAAAACACGGTGAGTAACCAGTGGTCACTCACCGTGTTGGCGTAACGAATGATTATTGTACCGACAGATGTCGGAATCAACTTCGTTTGACTTGCCCTGAAGTTGAAACGGTAGTTACCGTAACTGAATCGGATCCAGGTCTAATCGCATTCCATTAGCCGAATGAAGAGTCATCCACCCACCGTGCAATGACCTGGGCGTGTTGAAAATACGCAGCCAAATTCTTGTCTGACCATCCGGGTATTGAACATTGGCTCTTTCGCGGAAGACTTCGGGGGATAAGGCAAGAAAGCCGAGTTGCGCGTCCAGAACAACGTTGCCATTGCGGTCATAGATGCGGACGACGTCTCGCAATCTTCCCATGACAGAAAATGGGACAACGCCGCCAGCCTGGCCACGAACGGTAGTCGCGTCACCACCAAATGCCGTAGCCCCCTGAATATTTAATTCAAAAGGACCAGTCGCAAAAGCTTTTCCTTGGCAACAAAAAAAGAAAGCCAAGCCGGCAATCGCTATCATTTTACCCACTGAGCGATAATAACGACTCTCTGTAATTAGTTTTAAGTTGCGCACATACCACGAATTTGACATTTCGAAAAACCCCTTATACGGACTGAGCAATCTTGATTGAATTATGTTGGATACAACAAGACCAATTCAAAAGGGAGTGATTCCCGTCTCAACAACTGCTCGCTCGAATGGATTTAAGGAGTTTTTTGGTCCGACTTTTCAGATAACGCAAAAAGAATAAAAGTTTTTCTAAAGAAAAATGAATTCGGGAGATCGATACCAAGATGTGTTCAACGAAAATCGATGGTTTTCAATAGCCATTTACACGGGCAACGCAAACGGGAAATGGAATCACGGCGTTGAGGATCCCCTATTCTTTTTCCATATCAATTGCATTCTTGAGCTGAGGTATCTGAAGCGGAGTCATTTTCTTTATCTAACCTAATAAAAACTTCAGTTGAGTGGATGACTGGTCGGTTTTTCAGATTCCGTTGCTCCTAACAGTTTTCGATTTTGTGCTCCTCATTCATGAACGCTATGCTTTCCTTGTCTCTTGAACCACGACGCTACTTCCTTTCCTGGCTCATGCGATCTCTCTCCTGTCAGATATTGCTTTTGATCGCATGTTCAAAGTGCCTGTGCCTTTTATGTTTTACAAAGCGTAGGCGGGTAGTACTTGCCTTGGAAATCACACATGGCACTTAACGACCTGATTGATGCATCCCCTGCCCTTCGAGGAATCCAAGGTATTTTAAATACAAAATAGAAAACATAGTTTTTAGGATCCATTTGATAATTACATTTTCTTTTCGAAAGCAACGGTGATACCCTGCTGCAGGATCGACCAAACGATGTGAAGGAACCTTCCCTATGAGCGACTATCTTTCAAGTAATGATCTTTCGAAACGTCAAAGCTCTCGGCGAGAGTTCTTCACCGCTACCGGTTCAGCGATGGCAGCGATGCCGCTTAGTGCGACAGTCGCCAACGCGCAAACCGCAGAGAAATCTGCGTCTGAGCCGTATAAAAAATTTGCGGAAGGGATTATTGATTGCCAAAGCCATCTCTTTTTTCCTGAAGTGATCGAAGTGATGCGGCGGCGAAAAACGGAACCGCTGGTCTACGATCAAGATGGAATCGCGATACTGAAGATGGGAGATTGGCTCCGAAAGGTCCCTCCCAGCTACACGAGTGTCGAAGCTAAACTCAAAGCGATGGATACTCATGGGATTGAGATTACTTTGCTGAGCACCAATGATCCTGGGCCGGAATGGTTTGGAGCCGATGGTCCTGCGATGGCGCAGCTCATTCATGATTCGCTAGCTGGAGTCATCACGAAGTTCCCAAAACGCTTTCGCGGGCTTTGTACGTTGCCGCTTCAGAATGAAGCTGCCGCCTCCGCTGAATTGGATCGCTGTGTTAAGCAGCTTGGCTTTGTCGGTGTCTTGCTTTATACGAATCTCGCGGGAGCTTGGTGCGATGAACCGCAGTTTCACTGGCTCTACGCTCGCGCTGAAGAGCTTGGTATCCCCATCCTACTTCATCCAGCTAAGCCGGCGACCACCGAGCAGGTAAAAGGTTATGAGCTGACTAGTACGCTTGGCAACATGTTTGAAAATACGATTGCACTGGCACGCATTGTTGCTAGTGGTTTGCTCGATCGGCATCCCAAGCTCAAGCTTGTCTGTCCACATCTTGGGGGTACCCTGCCCTACATCGTGGGACGCATGGATCATCAGCTTCATGTCCTTAAGAGAGGTCCGCAAAACCTGCAGCGAAAGCCGAGTGAATATCTCAGGTCGATTTATATGGATATCGTTTCGCCGTTACCGGAAGCGATGCGCTTCGCGCTCGACTTTAGCAGCGCTGATCGATTGCTATTTTCCAGCGATCATCCTTGGGTACAGCCGAGCGAGATTCTCGATCCTTTGCATAGTTTGCAGTTACCGCTAGAAACGCAGCGTCAGATTTTACGCGACAACGCGCAAACACTTTTCGGTATTGGATAAATGGATTATCTTTATGCGATCGTCGTCTTTAGTTTCGATAGCGAATCAATTAATCGAGTCCTTAATTTTCTTTTTCGAGAAAACTTCCAACGATGAACGATAAAATAACCGATGGTATCGATCCCGTTGACCGAACGCTGCCGCTGGTTAAATCTTTTGAGAAACTACTGCATTTGCGTCGATCGATTCGAGGGTTTACGGCCGAGTCGGTACCGAAGGATATTGTTCGCAAAGTGTTTGAGCTAGCTCAGCTTGCTCCTTCCAACTGCAATGTGCAGCCGTGGCGAGCCTATGTCGCATCGGGCGAAGCGAAGGATCGGCTTCGAGCGGCATTGACGGATCAAGTGCGAAACCAAGTCCCCGTTAATCCGGACTATCAGTACAACGATCGATTTGACGAACCGTATCGAGGCCATCAGATCACTTGCGCAGTTGCATTGTTCAAAGAGATGGGAATCGGACGCGATGATAAGGAGGGACGTGCTCGCGCCAATCTGCGCAACTATGAATTCTTCGATGCACCGCATGTTGCTTTTATTGGGATGCAGCGGAAATTTAAAGAGCCTGTCGCGGTCGATATCGGGATTTATTTGCAAACGTTAATGTTGGCGATGACCGCTTATGGAATCGGTTGCTGCGCGCAAGGAAGTCTGCGAAATTATCCCGACATCGTTCGGCGCGAGTTTGGTATCTCGGACGACATTGCTATTTTGGTCGGATTGTCGTTCGGCTATGAGGACTCTAGTGTTGATGCGAACCGAGCGCGTATGACCAGATCGCCGCTGGAAGAGAATGTTACCTTTAAGTACTGAGTAAACAGGGCACGACAGAGGTTTATTTGAAAGTGGGATTCAAAAGAGATCACGCCAAGGCCGGAACAGCCATCGAATAGACTGTTGACCAAGCCTTGGCGCGGATGTTGTTTCAAAAATTGTTGTTTTCTAAGTCGCGATGAAGCCGATTATTTGCCGGGGGTATCGGTACCCTGGCGATTTGCATTCGCATTATCGGGATTCGCTCGGTTAGCGTTGGCTCTTCTTGCGTTGGGGCGATTGGCATTAGGTCTGGCATTACCATTAGGGGCATCGATCGCGCTGGGAGGTGCTTGTTCGGCGCTCCATTTGTCCCACATCGCTTGCAGTGTTTTTACTTCATCAGGTTTTTCAGCAGCGAGGTCTTTAGATTCGCTCATGTCGGAGGCAAGATTATAGAGTTCTGGTTTACCGCTGCCGCCGCGGGCGACGACAAGTTTCATATCGCCATGTCGGATAGCCCATTGCTGGCCGAAACGCCAGTACATGGTTTCATGGGGGCGATCTTTGTTGGCACCGGTGATGTAGGGAGCTAGATCGACGCCATCGATCTTATCGGCTTCGGTTGTTTTACTACCGCATGCAGCCATCATGGTGGGGAGAACGTCGAGATTGAAAACGGGCTTCTCATAAACAGTGCCGGCGGGCCAGTGTCCTTTCCACTGGGAGATGTACGGAACGCGTGGTCCACCTTCATAGGTTGTCATTTTGAAACCGCGCAAGCCGCCGTTTTGTGACGTGGTGCTTTGGGTGGGGCCACCGTTATCGGCGATGTAGAAGATGAGAGTGTTTTCTTCTTGGCCCATATCCCGGATCTTACTGAGCACTTTTCCGATCGCATCATCTTGGGCTGACAGCATCGCAGCGAAGAGGCGACGTTTTTCATCTTGGATATTTGGGAATCGATCAAGATATTTCTTAGGAGCTTCTAGCGGTGCATGTTGAGCGTTGAAAGGGAGATACAGAAACCAGGGATCGTCTTTATGTTTCTCAAGCCAATCGACCGAGCGATCCGCATAGGCATCGGTGGTGTAGAAATTATCGTCGGTGACTTCGCGAACATCATTAGAGATTCGAGAGTCGACAAAGTTTCTTGGATGAAAGAAAGGGGTATTAGCGAGGGTGCCGTAGAATTCGTCGAAGCCACGTTTGGTGGGACGATATTCATCACCGATACCGAGGTGCCATTTTCCAACGCAGCAAGTAGCATAACCGAGTTTTTTGAGTCGATCGGCCAGGGTTACTTGATCGAGCCGCAATCCGGTTTTGTTGGCAACGGCGTTGAACTCATGTCCGAAACGAGTTGGATAGCGGCCGGTTAGCAATCCAGCGCGCGAAGGGCTGCAATAGGTGGCTGCGACATAACCTTGGGTGAAACGTACGCCGTTGCTGGCGAGCGAATCGATGTTGGGAGTCGGAATTTCCTTATTGCCATAGCAGCCCGTTTCTCCCCAGCCTTGATCATCGGAATAAAGGATCAACAGATTCGGCTTAGTTTTTTCGGCCGCTTGGGCCACTGTTGCGGAAAGTATTGTTAACAGAGATAAGGCGATGCTGACGGCAATAAAGTGGCGGCTGCGCATGAGAGTACTTTGAGTAGAGGTTTTCACAAGAAGTTACCGTTCATCCTAGTCAATCTTTAGGATCTTGATCGTTGGATATGGATGTTGAAATCCTAGATTAATGTAACGGTTACGAGGTGCTGAAACAAGTTTTATAGCACGTTCTTGTTTCGCCCGTATCTATTAGGACGTTAATCCGAGATCGACGCTGACTGCGAGAAAGATCAACGAGAGAATAAACAGCACAAGAACTGCTATCGATAGCGGCGTTCCCCAGCGTTTTTTGCGGTAGTCGGGGTACTTGTTTTTCACGTAACGGTATTGCTCTTGGCCCGCGGTCAGCCACCATGAGACAAGAAGGATCATGCCGAGAGCTATCGATGGTTGAGTGGGAAGAAAGAATGTGGCAACGGATCCCACAATACTACCATAGAGCCACATCATGGTTTTTTTGTACTTCTCTGTTTCCTGCAGCGTCTTCCAATTTCTGGCATGAAGCCAAGTGCCAAATATTGGTGATAAGATTAGCGACCATAGACCGGCCACATTCGGGTTCCATAATTCAGGTTGTTCGATAACTGTAGCGGTAGTTGGAGAATTGGTGTCGATGACTTTCGCTTCGCTGGGTTTCGAAGTATCGACGACTTGGAGCGTTTTAGGAATCGGTGTATCAACTAAATTGTGTGTGAGCGCGAATTCGACGCCGCGGAGCCCTTTTTTACTAAAGCTTTTCCATTGTCTCGGTATCGCTTGAGCGATGCTCGTACATCGCACCAACCAAGCGAATAAAGCCAGTGCGACAATATCCCAAGCGAGCATCCACAACTGATTGTTAGACAAATTATGGCTCGTGTGCAGAACATCAGAGCAAACCAGCGTCAACGCGACTAGAAGTACTCCCGATAGTGGTCCCAGTCCATGGGCAAAGACGGAGAAGCAAGAGCGAATCCAGCCTCCAGTCACATGAGCGAGAATCCAACCTGAGATACCGGCCCAGACAGCGTGAATCGTAACCAACGTCAGGAACCGCAGGACATAGACTCCCCAGCCTAGTTGCGCGGGTAAGTACATCGTGAAGTGATAGTGAACCGCTTCTCCAAGACCGAATGCTAGACCGCCGATCATTGCCAGATAGACAAGTTGCGAATTGAAAGCCTCGCTTCGCGACCGCCAGTCACCGCTGTACGCGGCGAGAGCAACGAGGGCAGGAGCGAGTTTGATCAGTTCTTCGCAGAGTCCCACGCTGAGTAAATGGTCTCGGAAGAATGTCAGAAATGATTCGGGGGATTCTCCACCGAGAATGGCAAAAGTTTCTCGGTACGAGCGCCCGATAATGGCCAGCAATAGCCTTGGAGGATAAATCAAAATCCCGAGTTTATTTCGTGCCCAGGTGGGTAACTCATGCCACTTATTCTCTAGGGCATATTGCGCGATAAGCTGCAGTCCAAACACCGCGATAACGCTGAGGATCGAGTAACCAAACAGGAGGAGCAGTGATTTATAGCGGCGTTCACCCTCTACCAATTCCGGCTTGTAGTAGGCGAGGAGCCCGAGCCCAGCAATTCCAGTGGTAACGTAGAGTACCAAAACGGCGGTGGCACTGAGATTGAGTGGTTGGCTTCCAAAGGGACTCAGGAGGTGACCGAGGATAACGACAGTTGCCAGGGGCCAAATCGATAATGGCTTTGGCGTGGATTCATTGTGCAACCTTTTCAGTTGGGCGATCGGCTCTTTAAGGCTTGGATTGTCGCTGAGCCAATCGTAGCTAAGCGCTTTATCGGCTACTGCTTCATGTAGGTCTTCAATTTGGTCTTCGATGGATCGAAGCTCTTGACGCTTCAGCTGTAGTTGGGTTTCGAGTGCTGCAGAATTAGCTATGGATTGAGCACCTATCTTTTCCGCGGATTGTTGTTTGGACTGGTTGTAGAGTAATTGATGATGATTGAAGTTTGACTCTGCATCAGCGAACTTGGTGCGACGCCCTTCGATTGTTTGGAGTAGTGATGCGAGGGAGTTGCAGTGGAGCGATGATTCCCCATTTTCAGAAAGTAATTTTTCGCCCAACTCACGATTAAGAGAGTTGATTTTGAGTTCTTCCAGTTTGATTTGACCTGCGATCGTGAGCTCTTGTGTTTTTAGAGATGCTTGTTCAAGGACACTCGAGTTACCGCTGAGCGCCAGCGACCTTTTGCGATCCTTCAGTGAATCGATCTGAGCTTGAAGTTTCTTGCGTGCGGCGAAGCAAGGATGATCTGCTATTTCTCCAGCTTGTAACGCTGAGAATGAGACTTCGCCGAGTTTTGTGGCAAGTTCGGAAATCTGTTTCTTCGCATTCTGTAGTGCGATTTCTGCTTCTATGGCAGCCTTCTCATTTTTGCGAACGTTTTTTGTTTCGGCTTTTAGGACGACTAGTGCTTTAAAGAGCTGATCACGCTGGGATTGGAGCGTCAGATATTGTTCACGCTCGCGCTTAAAAGCTGATTCATTGGCTACCGGGGAGTCTGGAGCTAGTAAGTTGATGCCGAATCGTCGCTTGAGCTGGTCGTAGTCGATTGCAGTTGAAGGAGTTGTACTGGCTGGTTCAGTCATGAGAGAGTTTTTCTAGAACGGTTTGGCAGGTATGTTTGTTTGATTTTGAAATATGCTGAAAGCTTCCAAGCACGACAACTTAGGTAGGTATCAGAACATTTCAGCCGTAGTGCATTTTCCGTCCTTGATGATGCACTTGAGGTCAACTTTCGTGCCGGAGGACTTGTGGGTGACCTTCCGAAAGTATCGCCAGTGTTCAGAGACGCTGTTTTCCGATTCGGGTGGCGAGTTCGGTTTGCGTAAGAGCAGTTGGGATGGGGTGCTTGAGATAATATCGACGGTATCAGGTTTCCCTAGCCGTTCGCGAAGTTGCACTGGGGTCAGACCTCGTAGGGTGGCTACTTCGGAATCGGAGATAGATTTAAACTCGGAGATGAACTCCTGTGTTGCCTTGGTAACTTCCTGCTTTTTTTCTTTCAGGAAAGTGGGTAGACCGAAACGGAAGAGCAAGAC
Organism: Planctomycetota bacterium; assembly: GCA_041178745.1. Lineage (GTDB taxonomy): Bacteria > Planctomycetota > Planctomycetia > Pirellulales > Pirellulaceae > JAFLCP01. Next base: position 17,420 of record JBEGUT010000012.1, read on the forward strand.
CATGCAGCCAGTGAAGAAACACCATTTAAGCCAATAGAAATCATCTTCTGTGTTGGTTGAGTTGGAGTCGCCGCTCATGCGCGTTCCTGTGTCTTTAGGTAGATTTTTTTAGAAACCGAGGCTACCAAGGAATTTATCGGAAACGCGTAACACGCTTATGGAAATTAGCTCTCCCTGGGGGAGATGGATGTTGCCAGGAGCGGGCGTGAGTGAATGACGTTGTCACGATTGGCAGATTGGCGTGTTATTGGCTGGAATGGTTCGGCCTGATAAGTGATCGAAGTAGGTTAGGCTGGCTTGGCAAGATTCGGCCGTTGGCAATCGACCAACTGGGGCTTTCTCCGGCTAGTTCCATGGCAGTTGGCACTTGGTAGTGGCCTCTTGCTTCTCAATCTGTTGAACCTTTTCGTCTTTCGCTGGTCTTTACTTGATGGGGCCGATTATTTGTAGGCTTCTCGATGCGTTTGGGTGGGTGAGTGTGACGTTATTTTGACTAGAGAATGGAGAGACGAGTATGCGAGCGGATTTAACAGATATCACGATGGTGATTGATCGCAGTGGTTCGATGAGTTCGATTCGGTCGGATGCTGAGGGTGGGATCAATACGTTTATCGAGCAGCAGAAGCAAGGGGCGGGAGAGGCGCTGTTAACGTTGGTGCAGTTTGATACCGAGTATGAGTTTATTCATTGTGGAGTGGCGATTGGAGTGGTGCCACGTTTTGAGTTGATCCCACGCGGTTCGACGGCGCTACTGGATGCTGTGGGGCGAGCGATCAACGAAACGGGTGCGAGGCTAGCGGCGATGCCGGAGCCGGAAAGACCAGGTCTGGTAGCGTTTGTGATCGTGACCGACGGACTGGAAAATTCCAGTCGCGAGTTTACACGCGAACGGATTCGGCAGATGATTGAGCATCAGCAGTCTGTGTATCACTGGCAGTTCACGTTTTTGGCAGCCAATCAAGATGCATTTGCGGAAGGTGATCGATTGGGTATTGCTCGTTCGGGTGTAACTGGTTTCAGTGTCGGCAATGTTCATCACGCCTATTCTTCGCTCTCCGACAAGATGGTTCGTATGCGTAAAGCTCACAAAGAGGGTCATGCCCCCGACAACAGCTTCACCGATGAAGAACGCCGCCGCATGCAGTAACCTCGACCCCCATTCTCCATCGAGCCCCCATGTGCAGTTTTGTCTTCCCTCGTTTCACCCGCAGCCACTGGGCGAGTTTTTTCCGCTATCGTAGGTGAAACTCTCGCCCGCTCCATCTCGGTTTCGGCAGCAGGTGAAACGAGGAGCCGCTATTTAAGCTTTATGGATGGATCTCGTTTACCACGCTGTTTGTATCAATCGGCTTCTTTAGAATTGCTCCTTTAGAAACCGAAGCAGCTGAGTTGGCAGCGTCGCCATGGCGGGCAAGTGTGTGCATTTCTTCAATAGCGTTTTGGACTCAGAATGTTGTCTGGAATTGGGTTATCTCAACACGTTCGCCAAACTTTTCCTCAAGAGGTTGCTTGCGAGCAACTTCCGGTCCGATTTGACCGCGGCAACCATTGAAATGAGGTTCGGAAGGGACTTTCTTTCCATAGATCGCGGCGAAGTAAACGATCTCTACTATAGAAACTAGGGAATGTTTCGAAAAGCTGCCCAACCCGAATATGAATCCTTCTATGGCTTCGCGCCACTTCAGTAATAATTTTCTTTGAAACCGAAATGTGATCGAAATTCTCAGCAAATGATTCGATGTCTTACGCAACTGTTGTTGCGGATCGGTGCCAAATCGTCCGAGACCACGAATGAACCAGCTTGTTAATAGTTCCCCTCGCTTGGTGGGTGACAGAGGGTTGCGATAACTCTGCGTATCTGACAGCGTTAACCTTGGGTCAGTTGGTTAAGACTATGAATAAGAATTGGTTTATAAAAACGTCTAAAGGTCAAATCTTAGGTCCCATTTCGGAGCTTCAGTGCAAAAAAGGAATCGAGGAACGTGGGGATCTTACCGATTTTTTTGTGCGACAGGGAGATAGTGCATGGAAGCCTGCCAAAGAAGTCTTGGAACTTTTTCGACGGTTGGAACATGAAGGCTTGTATATAGAACAAGCGGGAAAAATTTTCGGGCCGTTTACAGAAGCGAAGTTTTTGGAAATGGTACCTAACTGCGATGTTACAGCAAACTGGAGAAAAGGTAGCACAGGGATTTGGTATCCTATTCAGCCAATTAAGACAAATCCTATAAATTACTTGATGCAACCAGTATTAGGGCAGGCTCCCAAGACCCAAGAAGTAACCGTGCCTGTTTCAACTCACGTATTGTCAACTCAGTTAACCGATGAACTCCCCTGGACCAGCGGTAGGGACTCAGTAGTCTCTCTTTTCCCCAAATCTAAGTACCGCCAAAGGTACACTGCGACCTCGTCGTCATCAATTCCATTGAAGGTCTTCGGATCGACTCTAGGTTTTGTATTAGTTACGGTCTTTGTATTTTGGTTGATAGAGTCAAATTCCGGATTGGGAACAAGCTTAAAATTTCTGTCGCAAATACTGAAATCTAAGCCGACTAAAATGGAGTGGCTAGAAAAAATTGATAAGAAATTTATGTGCCAGTATCACGACGGCCAGATTTACTTTAATGAGCCTCATCCGACGATCGACAGCTTCTTTAAAGTCATCGGGAAGCCCGATAGTTTTCAAGTGATTCAAGGAGAGAGGATATGGTATTACGAATGCTCCGACGGACAAATCCAATTGATTAACGAACTTCCTTTCAATAATTTGGTTATCTTGAAGATGAATATCTATTGATCTTATTCATCCTGAATACATCCAGTAGACTGTTGTGGAGTCAGTTCTCGCCCTGCCGAAACTCGCTTTGTTGCAAAGTTTACTTTATTTCTGAGTATTTGCTTGGTCTTTTCCAGAGCTACGCAGCATTGATGTATTGAAAAATCGGTGGTTGGTTTCGGTTTCTCTTAGGAAGCTCTGGCAGTCGCCAATCGTAACTAGAGTGAGATGGAGACTCCCGTTCGCTGTTTTCGCAATGTCGCCAGCCTGAGACGGTTCGTAGAGTTGCTTAAGCGGTTGGGGGCACAAAAGAGTGCCAACAAAAACAAAAAATTCCCCTGGAACTGGTGGAGTCAAGTTACGAATAAGTACCGATAGACTTAGTTTCTTGAATGCGGCAGAACTGCGAGCGAAACGTGTGGTAAGGCTTGGAGATATCGCTTATTCTTTTGCCTCGTCAGCAGAATTTGTGGGTCGATTCTGGCTCTGGAAGTGATCCTAGCTGATGATACAGGGCAATTTCAATCTTTTCATAGGATTTAAATCCGTACGCTTTTCTCATGGCTAGTTTGGCTTTGTTGTTGAAGCCTTCCACGATGCCGTTTGAAATCTCGCCGTTGGCTGAAAACCAACTCAGAATGAGTGTCTTATGTTTCAGTAGCGTCCGCGCTGCATCCTGCATCGGACCGATTCGAGATTGCTTGGCTCGCACGCACCACTGCTCCAAAAACTTCTCAGCCCATGCTC